>JAFWCP010000500.1 GCA_017536845.1 Solobacterium sp.
GCTCTTTGCAATGATGCTTTTCGATTTTTCCTTCTGTGCTTCAATCTCTTTCATTGGAATGCCATTGGGAATTACCAGATCATCGCCTATGCCAAACACTTCCTGTACCGTATATGGATTGCCTTCTGCCAGTCTGTTGATTGCATCAGTAGTCCCTATGCCATTCTTACGGCATGTCTGCAGGTATGTTTCTATCTTCGCTCTCTGCAGGGACTTGTCCATGCTTTTGACCAGCCCTGATATCCTGTTGGCTCTTTTTCCGCCGTTTCTGAGACACCGTTCCGACTCTTATGCCGATATCGGCATAACTGCCTGAACATGCTTTGCGACTGCTTCCCGCACGGCTTTCTGCTGGCGGAGCTTCATTCTCCCTTTATGGAAAAGAACAGCAAACACCACGATGCGGTCAAAAACACAAACGCGACTTTCGGCTGGGGCACAAAAAGCGGAAAAGAGTACCTGGAACTGGAGCCGCGTATGGAACTGGTTTCCGAAACCAGCTATAACGAAGAAATGAAGAAATACACGATCCGGGGAAAGCTGTTTGCCATCATCGGGAGAAACATAAACAACAGGCTTGCTGTATACAAATGGTAAAGATCCGAGAAAAGTATGTACCTCATTTTCCGGCAATGAATTTACAGGATCCTGAGCAATCAGGATCTTTGCTGATGGGTGTAATTGATAAAATCAGAGGAAAGTGCTGATATTCAAACGTTTGTTATGGCTGGTCGTAAGACCTGGGTCCATCTATCACGGGGAAGTTCCTCGCATTTTTTGCTCATTGAAGGCATAGTCCATGAAAAGAGAACAGGTTGTTTCAGCGTGAAGGAAAGGATATGTAAGCAAGCTTGTTAAATAAACCGGAAAAAGAACTTTATTTAAACCAGATTTTCCCGCCCTGCCTGTGATAGCTTCATTCTTCAGCGGGGAAGGAAAAAGAACAGCAGTGCATCAACTGACGGTTTGCAGAGCATCTGCCGTATTATCGGCATTGACCGTTATCGCCTATGATGGCGCATATATCTGCTTTGCCGGCTTATTTATTTTGCCGGGAATTGCTGATTCTGGCTCAAAGAAAATTCTGGCTTATATCGTGCGATGAAAGTCCGGGAAAATAAAAAAGAAATATGGAAGGTAACGGTATGCCGCACACCATTCCTGACATCCGTCAGGGATATTACCGCAGAGGAATTTCTCAGGTATAACAGGAACGAGTGGGCCGTCGAGGAAAGACATCACGTCCTGGACATCGACTATAATGAAGAGCATATCACTGCAAGAAAAGGAAATGCGCCCACAGTTCTTTCAACACTGAGAAAAGCCGCCGAGAACATCATCACACTGGTCGCTCATGAATGGACTGTCTATCATCCGGATCACGACGATTTCAATAGCAACAGGCTGAAAGTAAAACGCCATCTCCAAAACAGGATTGATAATGCACTTCAATACCTCAATGCCCCTTTTAACTGGGGCAGTAATCGAATCCTTGATCAAATCACGCTCTGACAGGATTTGCCATGCGAGAATGCAACACCCCTGCAGAATCATGAAAATGACGAAAAAGAAGGAATACACACAAATGAGCCAAGCGGACCAGACGCGGGAACTGCATTCATACCTATGCCGGCATCCAGCTGCGGGCTGAATGCGCACAGAAAATGCGTGAACTGCGCTTGAAATACGGCATGGATTACGAACAGCCAATGGGCGTGCCGATGCTTACGGAAGGCTATAATCTGCCGGCCGGAAAGGTGGTGCACGTTGTCGGGCCGATTGTGCAGCACCGCCTGACACAGGAGCTCAAACAGCAGCTGGCTGCCTGCAACCACAATGTCCTGGAACTCTGCGGCGAGAACGGCCTGAAAAGCGTTGCCTTCTGCTGCCTCTCCACCGGCGTCTTCCGCTTTCCCAACAAAAGAGCAGCTGAGATTGCCGTATCAACGACGGAACAATGGCTGAAAGAACATCCCCATGTCATCGACAGGGTGGTATTCAATGTCTTCAAGGACATTGATCTGATGTTATATGAAAACTGTCTGGGTGAGCCGGAAGCAGAATAACGACTATACAGTTTATAGCTTCGAATCGTAAAAGGTCCGGGGCTGTTTTTTATCTATGAACATACAGGAAAGAAATAAGGAATGACGCATGGCAGTCTTCCCGGTGAAGAAAACCAGTCCACGATGTGCAGCACTCACCTGCAAGGCAAAAGGAATGCCGTTGATCTTTTTTGCGTCTGAGGGCAGTGAAATGACTGCTCGGAAGATATGATTTTCCATAAACCGTATGCGGCTGCCGCTTCCGTTATGATGCGGGGTGGCGACGATGCTGCGGCCGCATTGGCTGGCATCCCGTCTGGAAGACATTAGATCACAATCAGGCCGTTAAGCAGGAAAAAGTCATCGGAAGGACTTCATGAATTCCCTTGCCAGAACGGCGGGAATACATGCATGTTCTGCAGATAATCTGTATAATATTCCCATATGATGATTGAGTTTTCCTGTTCTGGATCGCAGCTGCTGTGTATGTCTTGCGTGAAGGAAGGATGTCTGTATGGCAAATGGCATATCCTGAAAACTGCCGGCAGAAAGCCATGGCACTGTCTGATTCCTGCTCTGGGGAACCAGGATCTTTGCCGGCAAGGTCGTTTTCCAGAGGCGTGGATGACGGCCTGAAAGAACGTTCTGCTGCAGGCAGATTGAAAGAAAGATGGATCTGATGATCGATACACCGGAAAAACTGAGCAAAGATGGGGAGAAAAAGGTATGACATTTCTATGATATCTCGACTGGTTACTGTGCATCATCGTGGGGTATGCTGTACTGAGCGCTGCCGGCATGATTCAAAACAGAATCAGAAACAGATGGCTGAGGGGATTGCTGTTCATTGCGAAATTCGGCCTGATGTTCGTGCTTGCCTTTGAACTGATTGCGGACGCCAGTCCGTTTCTGTGGAAATTCGCTTATCCGCTGATGGGGCTTTATATCGCACTGTTCAGCGACTGGGCATGCGATATCGCCATGTTCTTTCTTTCCCTGCGGAAAAAGGAACAGAAGAAATGGCTGCGCCCTGTTCTGCTCGCCGCTTTTATGGCGGTCTATGCTTTCTACGGCACCGTCAATTCACAGATCATCCGTGAGGATCATCTGAGCTTTGCTTCAGAAAAACTGGATAGAGACCACCGCTTTGTCTTCCTGTCCGACCTGCATTACGGCTCCTCCCAGACCCGGAAATCATTCGAAGATGCTCTTAAGAAAATCAATGCGTCGACGGCGGAGTTTGTGATCCCGGGCGGCGATATCTGCGACGAGCATACCGAAAAGGCAGAGATGGAATGGGTATTTGAAACACTCGGACAGCTGGACATGCCTGTTTATTATATCTACGGCAACCATGACAGACAGGAACGGGGAAGCTATGTCGGCGGCAGAAAATACAGTGAGGCTGAACTGGAACAGGCGATCACGGACAGCGGTATAATCATCGTGAATGATGAAGTGATGCAGATTGCGGATGACCTGGTTCTGGTTGGAAGGGAGGATGTCTCCAGTTTCACCAGGATCCCCCTGAAGGATCTTCCGGAACGTGAGGAAGAAACATATGTGATCTGGGCTGACCACTCTCCGTATCAGAACGAGGAGATCCGCGAAGCGAATGCTGATCTGCAGCTGTCGGGCCATACCCATGCGGGACAGATCTTCCCGATCTGATGGCTGTATACGCTCGTCGGCCTGAATGTCGTCTATACATACAGAATCGGCAATACCGATCTCTGTGTCAGTCCTGGCATCGGAAACTGGTACTACCCGTTCCGCAATGAAACGCATTGCAGCTATGCGGTGATCGATCTGATCCGGAAATAATGGGTTCACAGAAATCACAACCTATGTGACAAAGTGCTGGATGTGGTCGTCGGATCAGAGGAAGACTACGTTTCAGGTACGTATGCCCCGGACATCGGAAAAAGGAATGCAATGTCCTGGAACTCTGCGGCGGGAACTGCCTGAAAAGCGCTGCCTTCCCACCGGTGTCTTCCGCTTTCCCGACAAAAGAGCAGCTGAGATTGCCGTATCAACGACGGAACAATGGCTGAAAGAACATTCCCATGTCATCGACAGGGTGGTATTCAATGTCTTCAAGGATGAAGACAGGATGTATTATGAACAACTGATAAGGAGGAAACCATGATTACCCTGATCAAGCCTGACAGTATGGACAGAGAAAAAGATATCAGAAGGCTGCGTAAGGCAATTGATGAAGCCGAAACCATTGTCATCGGCGCCGGGGCAGGCCTGTCCACTTCCGCCGGATATATTTATACCGGGGAAAGGTTTGAAAAATACTTTTCTGATTTTGCGCAGAAGTACGGCTTCCGGGATATGTATGCCGGCGGCTTTTATCCATACCCGGACAAGCGAGAATTCTGGGCCTTCTGGAGCAGGTATATCTGGATCAACCGGTATACGAAAACACCCAGGCCGGTCTATGAAGAACTGCTGGACCTGGTAAAGGAGAAAGATTACTTTGTGATTACCACCAACGTGGACCACTGCTTCCAGAAAGCCGGTTTTGATAAGCAGAGGCTGTTCTATACCCAGGGGGACTATGGCCTGTTCCAGTGCAGTGAACCGTGCCATCAGAAGACCTATGACAATGAAGACATTGTCCGCAGGATGGTCCTTTCCCAGGGCTATGTGATCGATGAGGAAAATGAACTGATCATCAGCGAAGGCACGGAAATCAGGATGCGTGTGCCGGAAGAGCTGTTCCCGGTATGCCCTGTCTGCGGAAAGCCGATGACCATGAACCTCAGGTCGGATGATACGTTCGTGCAGGATGAAGGCTGGGAGGCTGCTGCCGAGAGGTATGCTGAGTTCATTGAAAAACACCAGAAGACAAAGACGCTGTTTCTCGAACTGGCGGTCGGCTTCAATACCCCGGTGTTTTATGTATTGAATCCCATTCGGCCGAAAATGGCCAAAAACAGCAGATTTTACCCTGAGAATGGATATTTTATAAAGGAGCTGTCAAGGATCACGGATTCTGAGAGGCTCCGGAGGTGCGCATGATGTTTGGAAGAAGATTACCAAAGACAGAGACCCCGGACGGGATCTCAAAGCTGCGCAAGGCGATTGATGAGGCAGATGCTGTCGTCATCGGAGCAGGTGCAGGGCTTTCAACCTCCGCCGGATTCATTTATACCGGTGAGAGGTTCGACAAGTACTTCTCCGACTTTGCGGCGAAGTATCATTTCAGCGATATGTATTCCGGCGGCTTCTACGTGTTGGAGTGTCCTCCGGAAGAGATGTGGGCATACTGGAGCAGATACATCTGGATCAACCGTTATATGCCGATCCC
>JAFWCP010000044.1 GCA_017536845.1 Solobacterium sp.
GATGAGCAATCTCAACGAAGTGCAGATGCTCGAAGGCCGCAAGATCGAACTGGATGAAAAGCGGAAGTATATCGTGGAAACCGGAACCCGCGAACAGCAGGCAGCCCAGCTGCGCGAAATGCTGGATACGGCGAAATTTGAACTTGATGACCGGCAGGCCCGTCTGGACGAGCTGACAAGGGACATCCAGCTTCTCAGCACCCAGCTGACCAACGCCGCCAGCGACCTGGCCGAAAAGCGCAGCGCCAGAGAAGCTGCCCTGATCCGGACCAGAAACCTGGAAAGCCGGAAAAACATGCTCGAACAGCTGGCCCGCAACCCGTTCAACTCCCAGGCCGGTGTCCGGGCGGTCATGGAACACCGCCAGGCTCTTTCCGGCATCATCGGCGTTGTCGGCCAGATGATCAAGGTTGAAAACGGCTATGAAGAAGCCATCTCGACCGCACTGGGCGGATTGATGAATGAAATCATCACAAAAGACGAGCAGTCGGCAAGAGACGCCATCCGTTTCCTTTACCGCAACCAGTCCGGCCGGGCCAGGTTCCGTCCCGTTACAACCTGCCAGCCGCGCCGCATCAGCCGCGAGAACCTGATCATCTGCCAGAATACGGAAGGCTTCCTCGGACCGGCCTCGCAGTTTGTCAGCTGTGAAGAGCGGATCCAGCCTGTCGTCGACAGCTATCTTGGCAATGTCCCTGTCGTCAAGGATCTGGAAACCGGCAACAGCCTTTATCACCTGACCGGCGGGGCATACCAGATTGTCACGCTGACCGGCGAAGTCATCCACCGCGGCGGTTCGATGACCGGCGGCCGCCTGCGCGGCAATAACGCCAACATCGTCACCATGCATAAGGAACTGGAAGATGTCAAGGCAGCGTATGACGCCGCCCAGGCGGAGGTTTCGTTGAAGATCAAGGAAACCGACCGGGCCGACGCCCTGGTTCGGAAAACGACCGAAACCCTGCAGAACCGGCGTTACGCGGCGGCTTCCCTGGAACCGATTGTGGATGCGAAAAAAGCCAAGTACGAAAAGCTGCGGGCTGAATACTCTTTGCTGGATACCGAAGAGGATACAGCGGCGGATGAAACGCATATCGACGAGCTGGTGGTCGAGCTGAACAAAGCCTATCAGCGCCGGGATACGCTGACCACGGAAATCCGCTCCAAGCGCGATCAGCGCATGAGCATGATGCAGGACAACGAACGCAAGGAAGCCCAGCTGCGCCAGTCCCGCAAGGACTTAAGCACGGCCGAGGCCAGTGCCAACGCCGTCCGCATCGACCAGACAAGGCTTGAAACAAAGCTTGAAAACGCCGTTTCCCGGCTGTCGAGCGAATACCGTATGACCTACGAATTCGCCAAGTCAAAAGAGATTGACGAGCCGGTGGAAAACGCCCGGGAAGAGGTCGCCAGACTGCGGGAGGAAATCATGCGTCTGGGCAAGATCAACGAAAACGCCCCGGAAGAATACAACGAAGTCAACGGACGTTATGAAACACTGAAGGGCCAGATCGCGGAGCTCACCGCCAGCCGCGATAAGATCCTCAAGGCCATCGACGAGATGGACCAGGTCATGACGAAGCAGTTCATGGAAATGTTTGCTGCCATCAACAAGGAGTTCGACGTCATCTTCCGCCATCTGTACGGCGGCGGCAAGGCGATGCTTGTCCTCCAGGATCCGTCCGATATCCTCAACTGCGGCATTGATATCAATGCCCAGCCGCCCGGCAAAGCAGTCCAGAACAACATGCTGTTTTCCGGCGGTGAGAAGAGTCTGATCGCCCTGTGCGTGCTGTTTGCCATCCTGAAGGTCAAGCCGGTCCCGCTGGTCATCCTCGATGAGGTGGAAGCCGCTTTGGACCCGGGCAATGTCGAACGGTTCGCGCAGTACCTGCACAACTATACACACCAGACGCAGTTCATCATCGTGACCCACCGTCCCGGCACCATGGAAAACGCCGACGTGCTCTATGGCGTCACGATGCAGCAGCAGGGCGTCAGCCAGATGCTGAAGGTGGAGTTGCGCGAAGCCATCAGCATGGCAGAACCAACACCTACGGAGGTTTCAAATGGGGTTTCTTGATAAATTAAAGGATGTCTTTCGCAAGAAAGAAGATAAGGCGCAGTACTTAAGCGGGTTCCAGAAGGCCAAAAGCACCTTCGCCGACCAGCTTAACGAAATGCGCTACCAGTTCAACGGCGTCGATGATGATTTCCTTGAGCAGCTGACCAACATCCTGCTGGAAAGCGATGTCGGCATTGAGACGGCTGACCTGATCTGTGACCGGCTCAAGGCCAAGGCGGACGAATTCCCGCAGATCACCTTCAAATGGGCGATGAACTTCCTGATGGAAATCATGCAGGGGGTTTATCTGGAATATCCGGATACGGAAATCCAGTACAACGAAAACGGCCCGACCGTTATCCTGCTGGAAGGTGTCAACGGCTCCGGCAAGACGACCAGCGCCGCCAAGCTGGCAAGGATGTATATGCAGCAGGGCAAGAGCGTTGCCTTCGTTGCCGCTGATACGTTCCGCGCCGGCGCGATTGAACAGCTGGCCAAGTGGGGCGAAAGGCTGAATGTTCCCTGCATCAGGGGAAGGGAAAACGGCGACCCTTCGGCGGCCATTGTCGACGGCTGCCGCTATGCCAAGGAACATAACATCGACATCCTGTTATGCGACACCGCGGGCCGCCTGCAGAACAAGACCAACCTGATGAACGAGCTCAAGAAAATGAACCGGGTCAGCGGACGGGAAATCGAAGGGGCACCGCACAACATCTGGCTTGTCCTTGACGCGACCACCGGCCAGAACGGCCTGAACCAGGCTCGTGTCTTTGCCGAGTGCACAACCCTCAACGGCATCATCCTGACCA
>JAFWCP010000501.1 GCA_017536845.1 Solobacterium sp.
AAGATGGTTCCTTTTTTTGTACGGTCTGCCTGTTTCATATTCATTACCTCCCCGAAATCATAGCATGATTCAGTGAAAATGAAAACAGAAAAATTACGAATGAAAGTTTTTGAAGTTTTGATTAAAAAGATTATTGACAGATAAGGGTGATTCATGTATTCTTTTATTGCAAACGAAGCGGCAGAAAGTTTCGTGCGAAAGGAAAAGGGTATGGAAAACAGAGAACACTTTGGAACATTGACCGAGAGAATGCAGGCCTTCCGTGAGGAGGTGCTGGATGAAAAACCATATATAGATGCTGAAAGAGCTGTTCTGGCAACGGAAAGCTACCGGGAAAATCAGAATCAGCCGCGGGTCATGATGCGGGCATTGATGCTGAAGAGGATTCTGGAAAACATGTCCATCTATATTGAAGACAAGACCCTTCTTGCCGGCAACCAGGCAACCAAGAACAGAAACGCGCCGGTCTTTCCGGAATACACGCTGGAATTTGTCATGAAGGAGCTCGACCTGTTTGAAAAAAGAGACGGTGATGTCTTCTATATTACCGAAGAAACAAAACAGCAGTTAAGAGAGATTGCCCCGTTCTGGGAAAATAACAACCTCAGGGCAAGAGGCGAAGCGCTGCTGCCGGATGAAGTATCCGTCTTCATGGAAACCGGTGTCTTCGGCATGGAAGGAAAGCTCAATGCCGGTGATGCCCACCTGGCGGTGAATTATGAAAAGGTATTGAAAGAAGGGCTGAAGGGTTATGAGGAAAGAGCACGAAAGCTGAAGAGTGAGCTGGATCTTGCCGATCCGGAAGCCATTGACAAGTATGTTTTCTACAAGGCTGTCCTGATTGTCATTGATGCTGTCCATACCTTTGCAAAGAGATACAGTGTTCTTGCCGCCCGGATGGCGGAAAAGGAAACCGACCAGGCAAGGAAGGCAGAGCTGGAAGAGATGAGCGGAATCTGTGCGAGGGTCCCTTACGAACCGGCTGCTTCTTTCCGAGAAGCTGTCCAGTCCGTCTGGTTCATCCAGCTGATCCTGCAGATTGAGTCCAACGGCCATTCTTTAAGCTACGGAAGATTTGACCAGTACATGTATCCTTATTTTATGAAAGATCTGAAGGAGGAAAAGATCACAAAGGCGGAAGCGCTGGAACTGTTAACATGCCTCTGGATCAAGACATTGACCATCAATAAGGTCAGAAGCCAGGCCCATACGTTAAGCTCGGCCGGTTCTCCGATGTACCAGAATGTCACCATCGGCGGCCAGACGACGGATAAAAAAGACGCAGTCAATGAACTCAGCTTCCTTGTCCTGCAGTCAGTTGCCCAGACAAGGCTTACCCAGCCGAACCTGACCGTGCGGTATCATGCCAATCTGAACAAGGAATTCTTCGATGAGTGCATTGAAGTCATGAAGCTTGGCTTCGGCATGCCGGCGCTGAACAATGATGAAATCATCATCCCGTCCTTCATCAACTGGGGTGTTAAGGAAGAGGATGCCTACAACTACAGTGCCATCGGCTGTGTGGAAACGGCAGTTCCCGGCAAGTGGGGCTACCGCTGCACGGGCATGTCCTATGTCAACTTTCCCAGATTGTTATTGTGTGCGATGAATGACGGCGTTGACCTGACATCGGGAAAAAGGTTTACAAAGGGCTATGGTTACTTCACGGAATGGAAGGACTATGAGGAACTGATGGCTGTCTGGGATAAGACACTGCGGGAATTTACCAGATACAGCGTGATTGTGGAGAATGCCATTGATAAGGCAAGTGAAAGGGATGTACCGGATATTCTCTGTTCGGCTTTGACCGATGACTGCATCGGCAGAGGGAAAACCATCAAGGAAGGCGGTGCCGTGTATGACTTCATCTCCGGCCTGCAGGTCGGCATTGCCAACATGGCAGACTCGCTTGCGGCCATCAAAAAGCTTGTCTATGAGGAAAAGAAAATCACGGCAGAACAGTTATGGAATGCCATCCTGGATGACTTCCAGAGCGAAGAGAACAGAAGGATCCAGGACCTGTTAATCAACGATGCGCCGAAGTACGGCAATGACAATGACTATGTCGACCGGCTGGTTGTCGAAGCGTATGACAGCTACCTGGATGAAATCCGGAAGTATCCCAATACAAGATATGCAAGAGGCCCGATCGGCGGCATCAGATACGGCGGAACATCTTCCATCTCCGCCAATGTCGGCCAGGGCATGGGAACCATGACAACCCCGGACGGCAGAAACGCGAAAGAACCGCTGGCGGAAGGCTGCTCCCCGGCCCATAACGCGGATAAGAACGGTCCGACGGCAGTGTTCAAGTCCATTACCAAGCTGCCGACGGACAAGATTACCGGCGGTGTCCTGCTCAACCAGAAGATGACACCGCAGATGTTATCAACAGAAGAAAACAAACAGAAGCTGGAAATGATGCTGAGGGCGTTCTTCAACCGTCTGCATGGGTACCATGTCCAGTACAACATTGTCTCCCGTGAGACACTGCTGGATGCCCAGGCACATCCGGAAAAGCATAAGGATTTAATAGTCAGAGTCGCCGGCTACAGCGCATTCTTCAATGTCCTCTCCCGGAAGACACAGGACGATATCATCGGCAGGACCGAACAGTCACTTTAAAAAGAAAGAAGGAAAGAAAGATGAAACTGTTTATTGATGACGCGAATCTTGAAGCAATCAGAGAGATCAATGAGTACTACCCTGTTGACGGTGTGACAACCAATCCGTCCATCCTGGCCAAGGCAAAGAAAGACCCCAGGGAAACACTGAAGGCAATCCGTGAGATCATCGGCGAAGACAAGATCATCTTTGCCCAGGCTGTCGATCTTACCTTTGAGGGCATGGTCAGGGATGCACACATGATCATGGACCTTCTGGGTAAGAATACCGTTGTCAAACTTCCTTCCACCCCGACCGGCTTCAAGGCGATGATGGCTTTGAAAAAGGAAGGTATCCCTACCTGCGGCACTGTCGTCTACACACCGATGCAGGCATATCTTGCGGCGAAAGCCGGCGCTTCCTATGTGGCTCCGTATGTCAACCGCATTGACAATATGGGCTATGACGGCGTTGAAGTTGTCAAAAAGATCCAGGACATCCTGGAGAACAACGGCATGGACTGTGAAGTGCTGGCAGCTTCCTTCAAGAACAGCATGCAGGTTCTGGAGCTTTGTGAATACGGTGTTGGCAATGCCACCTGCGCGGCGGATGTCATCAAGGGGTTTGTCAGGAATCTGGCCATCGACGGCGCCATTGACGATTTCGTCAGGGACTTTGAAAAGCTCACCGGCAGAACATCAATGAGTGATCTGGATTAATCATCACAGCAGCATTCGAGGAAAGGGTGCTGCTGTTTTTTTTAAAGCAATACTGCTGAAAAAAGGACGGACAGGTTTTACAGATGATTCAGTTCTGCGATAAAGCTAAGCCGTAAAAGCCTATGAGTTCTCAGACATCGATCTGTGGGCAAAGCGCATTCTGAAAAGTGAAGCATTGGCTGGGGAATGACGAGTAAGATCTCTTAAAAACTGTCGCAATTTCGAAAGAAATCATTTGTGTACAAAAGAATCAGGCACGAATGATATTGATCTTTTCCTCCAGGCGTCTTATATTCGAGACGAGGGGTGAAGAACGTGAGTATCTTTGAATACGATGAAGCCCAGCATCTTCGCAATGTATACGAAGATGGCTATCAAGAAGGCTTTATACAAGGCTATATAGAAGAAATAGCCAAAGCGACCATTAAGTATAAGCATGATATAAACCGTTCCCGGCAGGAAATCGCAGAATATATCATGAAGAAGTTTTCCCTTTATCCGGAACAGGCAAAAGAGTATCTTGAAAAATACTGGCCTGTAGAAAAAGAGTCCTGAGCTGTTTTGTCTGGCTGCACGCAGAAAAACTCTTCTGCATTGATTGAAACATCTGGCTGAACCTTCATGACGGGTTCCTGCCTGGCTGATCTGGAAAGAGTCCGGAATCCAGTATCTGAGTTTCAAAAGGAACCGCAAAAAAGCAGTTTATGAAGAATACGAAAACGGCAGCAGCCTTGGACACGATGGTCACTGGCTGCTGCCGCTTCGTTCTCAAACAGTGCTGTAACAGTCTTTTATGGATAGTCGGCTTTTGCCGGAGTTAAGAAAGGAGAGAGACGGTTATCTGCTCTTTTTGAGGAGAGAAAGAATCACTGCCGCGACAGCCGAACCGGCCAGCAGGGCGATTGTGTACATCATCGGGTTGGAGATGACCGCAATGACCCAGAAGCCGCCGTGCGGGGCAGGGGACATGCACTTTGCGGCAGCCGAGATGGCACCGGCAACTGCAGAACCGATAATGCAGGAAGGAAGTACACGGACAGGGTCAGCAGCTGCATAGGGGATCGCGCCTTCGGAAATGAAGGAGAGGCCCATGATGTAGTTGACGATACCTGCTTTTCTTTCTTCTTCTGTCCACTTGTTCTTGAAGAAGGTTGTGGAAAGGGCAACCGCAAGCGGAGGTACCATGCCGCCGACCATGACGGAGGCCATGATGATCTTGCCTGCTTCGCTGCCTTCCGCCAGCATGCCGGCGCCGAAGACATACGCTGCCTTGTTGACGGGACCGCCCATATCAACGGACATCATGCCGCCGACCACAGCGCCAAGAAGAACAAGGTTGGTTGTGCCCATGGAGTTCAGGAAGTTGGTCAGGCCGGTATTGATGGAGGCCATCAGCGGGTTGACCAGGAACATGACCGCACCGATGAGCAGGATGCCGACCAGCGGGTAAATCAGGACAGGCTTCAGACCTTCCAGGGAATCCGGCAGCTTGTCGCATGCCTTTTCCAGGTACAGGGTCAGATAGCCGCCGACAAAACCGGCCAGCAGAGCGCCCAGGAAGCCGCCGGAGACGGCCGGGATTTCCGGATTGATCAAAGAGGAGAAGGAGTAGCCTGCCGCGGCCAGGGAACCGCCGACGAAGCCGACCGCAAGACCCGGACGATCTGCGATGGACATGGCGATATAACCGGCCAGAATCGGTAACATGAATCCAAAGGCTGCGTCGCCGGTCTTCTTGAAGAAGGCGGCCAACGGGGTGTTGGATCCGAAGTTTGCCGGGTTGATGGCCTGGTTGTCAACCAGGAAGGCGATGGCGATCAGGATACCGCCGCCGACAACGAACGGCAGCATGTGCGAGACACCGTTCATCAGGTTCTTGTAGAAGATGTGCCAGAGGCTGTCCTTGTCCTCGGAGGAATCAACGGATTCAAGCTTCCTGCCGGAATCGTAGATCGGCGCTTCGTTGTTCAGGATCTTGTTGATGAGCATTTCCGGTTCGTTGATGCCCTTGGTAACAGAAGTGGAGTAGACGGGCTTGCCGGTGAAACGGGCGAGCTCAATGTTCTTGTCTGCCGCAATGATGATGCCTTTTGCGTGGGCGATTTCATCACCGGTCAGGACGTTTTTCGCGCCGACGGATCCCTGTGTTTCAGCCTTGAGGTAAAGGCCCATTTCCTTGGCCTTCTTTTCCAGGTTTTCCGCTGCCATGTACGTGTGGGCAATGCCGGTCGGGCAGGCGGTAACAGCCAGGATGTCAGGATAACGAGTCGAAGAAGCTCTTTCGAGTTCTTTTGCTTCATCCGCATCGAGCTTTTCCTTTTCGGCCTTGTCGATGACAGCCAGGAATTCTTCCGGTGTGGAAGCGTTCTTCAGGTTCTTTGTGAACTGCTCATCGGTCAGCAGGGTAGCCAGGCGGCTGAGCACTTCGAGGTAGAAATTGGAACTGTTGGCCGGTGCTGCAATCATGAACAGCAGGGTGGAGGGCTGGCCATCGATGGCGTTGAAGTCGACGCCGGACGGAACGGTCATGGCCGCAAGGCCGGCATTGGCAACCGCTTCGGTACGGGCGTGGGGAATGGCAATGCCGTCACCCATGCCGGTTGTGCCTTCTTCTTCACGGGCCAGGATGGCTTTCTTATAGAGTGCTCTGTCAGTCACGTTGCCGGCTTTGACATGCAGGTCAATCAGCTTGTCAATGGCGTCATTCTTGTCTTTCGCCTTGGCATTGAGACGGATGGCTTCTTTCTTAATCAGTTCTGTAATACGCATATCATGCTTCTCCTTTGTTTAACTGTCTGCGTAATGCTTCCATTTCTTCTCTTGTGGCAAGCTCTTCCGAGAAGGCACTTGCGCTGCCCGTGCAGACACCGGTCTCAAACGCGGTGCGGTAGTCGCCGTCTGTTTCAATATAGCCGGCAATGAATCCGGCAACCATGGAATCACCGGCACCGACCGAGTTGACGACCGTGCCTTTCGGTGCTTCGGACATGAAGACTTCACCGTTTTCCGCAACAAGCACGGCACCTTCACCGGCCATGGAGACCAGGACATTGCGGGCGCCTGCTTCCTGCATCTTCTTTGCGTAGGGAATGACTTCCTCACGCTTTGTCAGGGTGACGTTGTAGATCTCGCCGAGTTCATGGTTGTTGGGTTTGATCAGGAACGGATGGTACGGCAGGACCCTGGTCAGCAGGTCCCTTGTCGCGTCAACGGCAATGTTGATGCCTCTGCCTTCCAGACGGGCCATGATTCTTTCGTACATGTTATCCGGAAGGGTGTTGGGAATGCTGCCGGAGATGACGAGGATGTCGCCCTTCTTCAGTTCATCAAGAACCGCGAAGAGATCATCAATATTCTTCTGGGAAATCTGCGGTCCCTGGCCGTTGATTTCGGTTTCGGCACCGGATTTCATCTTGACGTTGATGCGGGAATAGCCGGTATCGGTTTCAATGAACCTGGAAACGATACCGTCTTCCTCAAGACGTCTTACAATCTCCTTGCCGGTAAAACCTGCGACAAAGCCGAGCGCGGTTGTTTCGTGGCCCAGATTGCGCAGGACGATGGATACGTTGATGCCTTTCCCGCCGGCAAACAGCCGTTCATAGCTTGTACGGTTGACGGTGCCGACCTGGAAGTTTTCCACCCGGATGATATAGTCCAGAGATGGATTGAATGTGACTGTGGCAATCATGCTTCCCCCTTAACTGAGTAGACATTATCGGCTTCTTCACCCAGATCTTCAGTGAAATCGGTGATGATCTGCGCTTCGTTGAAGCCGGCAAACGTAATCGGTGAGATGACCGAGAATTTGCTGTGATCGCAGAGCACATAACGGACCCTGCACTGATGCATGGCTGTCTTCTTTACGGTTGCCTCATTGATTTCCGGGGTCATGAAACCATTCTTTTCATTGACGCCGTTGGCCCCGAAAAAGCCGATTGTGAAATTGAAACTGCGGATGGCATCGACGGTTTCGGAACCGATCATTGCCTCGGTGGAATTCTTGATCCGGCCGCCGGGTATGATCACCTGCATGCCCTTCTGCAGAAGAATTCTGGCAATGGTGATGGAATTGGTGACATACGTAGCGCTAGTCACAGTGATGTGCCGGGCGAGCGCTTCCGTGGTGGTTCCGGCGTCGATGTATACAAACGCATTTTCCTTGATGAGTGATGCAGCATACCTGCCGATCTTTTCTTTTTCCTCCGGATGCAGGGTATGCTTCTCACTGACTGTCTGGTCTGTCAGGACAAAGGAATTCCTTGCTTTCATGACACCTCCGTGCACTTTCTGCACTCTGCCTGCCTTGTCAAGGGCGATGATGTCCCGGCGGATTGTCGCTTCCGACGTGTTGAGCTCATCCGCCAGTTCCCTGACGCTGCAGGAATTTCTTTCACTGACAATTTCTACGATTTTTTCCCATCTGTTTTCTGTTAGCATGGTTATATTATTACATACCTCAAAATCAAAATCAATCAGAAATAATCATTTTTATTCAAATTCTTTAACAAAATCAATCATATTACATCAGAATCAATCGAAATGGACGAAAATAATCAGGAATAATCATTGTAAGTCATCAGATTCCTGCAGAAATGATCCACTGAAAAACGGGGACAGCTTCATGCTGTCCCCGCTTCTGTTACGATTGTCCGAAATTCTCAGATTTCTTCGCCGTTGGATTCGCAGACCTTCTTGTACCAGAAGAAGGAATCCTTCCTCTCTCTGTGCAGGTCGCCGTTGCCGTCGTTGTCCTTGTCGACATAGATGAAGCCATAGCGCTTCTTCATTTCGCCGGTGGAGGCGGAGACAAGGTCAATGCAGCCCCACATCGTGTAACCCATCAGGTCAACGCCATGTTCAATGGCAATGGCCATCTGTTCGATGTGCTTGCGCATGTAATCAATTCTGTAGTCGTCATGGAACTTGCCGTCTTCGCTTCTGACGTCAACCGCACCCAGGCCGTTTTCAACGATCATCAGAGGGATCTGGTATCTGTCATAAACGGTTTCGAGATAGTAGCGCAGGCCTTTCGGGTCAATGGTCCAGCCCCAGGCACTCGCTTCAAGATACGGGTTGGGAACACCGCCCAGCAGGTTGCCCTTGCCGGAGAGGACTTTGGGATCTGTGGATACGGTGTTGGACTGGTAGTAGGAGAAGCTGTAGAAGTCTACCTTGCCGGCTTTCAGTACTTCGGCATCGCGTGCCGCCAGTCCCTTCATATAGTCAGGATCTACACCCAGTTCCGCCCAGTAGGAAGGCGCCCATGCAGGATAAGCACCGCGGGCATGAACATCACCGCAGTAGAAGTTGAAGATACGGTCACGTTCCAGGGCGGCAATGACATCATCCGGTGCGCAGGTATGCGGATAGTTTGCCGAACCGGCAATCATGCAGCCGACCTTGTTTTCAGGGTCAATTTCATGAGCCATGACAACAGCCTTCGCGGAAGCGACAAACTGGTTGTGCAGGCCGGTCATGCGTCTTGTCGGATCATCCCAGTCCGCATTGCCGAAGGTAATCGGCGTATCGTGGTCAGGCAGGATGCCCAGGCCATAGATGCTGCCCATGCCGGCGATTGTTCCGCAGTTGATTTCATTGAAGGTCAGCCAGTACCTGACCAGTCCCTTGTATTCTGTGAAAAGGAGCTTTGTGAACTTCAGCCAGAGGTCAATGATGACCGGGTTGTCCCAGCCGCCGTATTTATGAGAAAGGGCCAGCGGGAATTCATAGTGGCTGATGGTGACCAGCGGTTCAATGCCGCATTCCTTGCAGTGGATAAAGATGTTCTTGTAGAAATCAATGCCTGCCTGCAGAGGTTCTTCATCATCACCGTTGGGGAAGAAGCGGCTCCACTGTGTGGAGAGACGGAAGCACTTGAAGCCCATTTCCGCAAACAGGTCGATGTCTTCCTTCCAGTGGTGGTAGAAGTCAATGGCTTCAT
>JAFWCP010000502.1 GCA_017536845.1 Solobacterium sp.
CTATGTTGACTGTGATGATTACGGCAACGGCACCTTTGCCCGCTATCCCAAGAAGTCCTTCTACTGGTACAAGGACATCATCGCTTCCAACGGCGCAAAACTCTTCGAAGAATAACGATATGCGGACCCATTCGGGTCCGTTTTCTTTCTGCAAAGAAAAAACCATCCGCATAAAAGCGGATGATTCAACGGTTATTTACGGCTGAGGGGTTTCGTCTTCCTTGTTCTTCCTTTTGAACAGGCGGAAGTTCAGCTTTGCCTTCTTCTGCCGTTTGCCTAGCCTGACGGCAAGAACGGCAATCAGGACAAACAGGATGACGAACGGCCATCTTTCGGCGATGAAGATCAGGAAATCCTGCCAGAATTCGACAAAGCCGTTCCAGCCGGCCATAAACGACTGCTGCAGGTGTTCGATAAAGCTGATCCGCACCGGGGTGTAGCGTTCTACCTCGTTGATGTAAAGATGCACGGTGGACAGGGCGACGTCGGTGTCCATCTGTTCCCGATAGGTCTTATACCGGTTGAGTTCGGTTTCCACCTCCGAAAGCCGGGCTTCGACTTCGATCATCTCACTGATGGTCTTAGCCTCATCCATCATTGCCAGCAGCCTTTCCTGCTGCTTTTCCAGTGCTTCGATATGCACCTGGTTGTCGGCATACCGGCGGGAGATGTTCTCTGTTGACGAAGAACGGTTCTTGACCTTGCCGGTCCCTTCCAGGCCATCAAGGAAGGCAAAATACTTTTCACTGGGGATACGCACCGTGCATTCCAGCTGCCTGGTGCCGCGCCGGTCGGAGCCGTTGTACCAGCTGTAATCGTAATCGTTGATATTCTCGTATTCAATCATGCCGTTGAAGGATGTAATCAGCTCCTTGACAGCGCTGACGCATTCTTCATATGCCAGTGTTTCCACTGTCACCGAACCGGTATAGACCAGCTTTTCAGTCGTGGTTACGGTGTTCTCATCCAGCAATGATGAGGATGTCCCGTCATAAGCGGGCGTTTTGGCATCTTCGGCCGCAATGGCAGCCGGTGACGCTGCATAGTTGCCGGTGTCATAGGCTTCGGCGGCGCCTTTGCCGCCGCAGCCGCATAACAGGCACAGGGCAATCAAACACACAGTCTTTTTCATTTCAATCCTCCTTGACAATCATCTGCAGTTTTTCTTCTGCCAGGCCGATCCGCAGATGGTCCGCCATGGCGTCCGTTTCGCCGTCGGTGTGCACCCACAGCATGCGGTCAGAGCAGATCTCAAACGTGCGGCTTCTGCTTATACAGACGCCGGGAAAGCGGACATGGTTTCCGCTGTATGCAAAAGGAAATGCCTGAAAGAAACGGATTTTCGGAATATTGTCAGCCGTACACAGATCCAGGATGCCGTCATCTCCGCTGGCCTGCGGCGCAAACATGAATCCCCCGCCTTCAAACGGCTGGTTCATGCAGGCGGCCATCAGCAGTTTCTCATACACCTTTTCCCCGCTGTCGTCCTTGATTTTCACAAAGGCCGGTGCGGTCTGAAAGATGACCTTCATCGCTTCATAGATATAGCTGAACTTTCCCATATGCAGGTTGTTGAGCGTCTTCTTCATCTCCCCTGCCCTGGCTGCTTCGCAGATGGCCGCATCAAACCCGATGCCGCAGGAAATCAGGAACCGCCGTTCATATGCAGGCAGCTGCTTTCCTTCCCGGCTGATGGCGCTGACAAATGCGGCAACGCCGACATCCACCGCTGTTGTCTTTCCGTCTTCCAGCATGTCCGCAAAGGCTTCCGGGCTGCGGGGAAGTTTCAGGCCCCGGGCCAGGTCGTTGCCGCTGCCGAAGGAAAGAAAGGCGACTTTTGTACGGGCAAAGTCCTGCAGGCCGTTGACCGCCTGGTTCATGGTGCCGTCACCCCCGACGACAACCAGTACACGGTCTTCTCCTGGTTCTGATAAAGATCTTGTCAGATCTTCAATCCCCATCCGCAATGAAGAAAAATGGAACCGTGCCGGCAGGTTTCTTTCGGCAAGCACACGTCTTAGCTTTTCGGCAAGAATCCCGGTCCGGCCGTTTCCGCCGGCCGGGTTGACGATCACTTCATACATCTTCAATCCTCCCTGAAAGCAAGATCCTTCTTGTATCCGTCCGATGTCATGACGGCATTGGCAAAGATCTGCCGGATTTCTTCTTCGTGGTCGGACGGCCGTTTCAGGGTCGGCGAGTAATGGGTAAACCAGAGTTCCTTCGCCTTTGCTTCAGCGGCGATGGCGGCAGCTTCCTGCATCATCATATGGCGGTTGCCTTCCGCTTTTTCCTGCTTTTCGGGATCACCATACATTCCTTCAAGAATAAGAAGGTCGGCGTCCTCGGACATCTCCTGAATATCTCTGGTCGGCCGGGTATCGGTGGCATAGACGAAGTGGATGCCGCGCCGCTTTTCGCCAAGGAAATCAGCAGCCATGTACTGTTTCCCTTCATATTGGACATTTTCCCCCTTCTGCAGGCGGCCCCAGAACTGCTTCGGCAGGCCGCTTGCCAAAGCCGCAGCTGCGTTGAATTTCGGCTGGCGGTCAAAGTGGAAACTGTAGCCATAGGTCGGCACCGAGTGTCTGACTCCGAACGCTGCGATATCCAGATGGTCAATTTCAAAAAACTGCCGCTTTTCCTCATATTCGATATAGCGCAGTTCAAACGGCAGATAGCGGGCAATCGTATACACCCCCTGCAGAAGATCGCTCAGGCCTTTTGGCCCGTAGAAGGTCACCGGTTCGGTGCGTTCCGCCTTGGCCATCGTCAGCAGTAATCCCGGCAGGCCGGCGGTATGGTCGGCATGATAATGCGTCAGAAGGATGGTATCGATCTGTTTGCAGGCATAGCCTGCCTGATGCAGGGCAATCTGTGTTCCTTCACCGCAGTCAACAAGAAGCTGGTTGCCGTTCCATCTGACAAGCAGTGACGTCAGCCAGCGGTGCGGCAGCGGCACCGTGCCGCCGGTGCCCAGTAAGCATACTTCAATCATAGAACCTCCCAATTCGCATAATCAGTGTATCACAATTCCGCCAGACGGCCGCAAAAGCGTGCAGCCGGCAAAAGCGGGCGTACCTGTCTTTTCTATCATACATCTTCCGTCACCTTTTGCCATTTTCCTGCCGGTATACATGCCTTCTGTCCTTTTTGCATATGGTCTGCGTTTGTCTTTATGAAAAGCAAAACAGGCAGAAAAGATCATGCTTCATCCATGGGTTTTCCATTCCCGTTGGTTTATAATGTATACGAGGTGACGCCATGAAAAGATATACGGTAATTGCAAGACCTGATGACATTTCCTCTTACATCAGGGCAAACATTCTGGATGAACTGGGCCAGGCCGGCCTGGAATATGACGAGAAAAACCCCGAAGTGATCTTTGTCGTCGGCGGCGACGGCACTTTCATCCACGCCGTCCATACTGCCATGAAGACAATGGGCATCAAGCTCAAGGATACATGCTTCTACGGCATCCATACCGGGACGCTTGGTTTTTATAGTGACTTCAAGGATACGGAGTATCGTGAATACATGGATACCTTCCTGAACGGCACCTACAAGGAGATTTCCTACCCCCTGCTGCAGGTGACTTACCATGACCACCATGGCGAATACAAACACCACGCCATCAATGAAGTCCGCGTCGAAAATGCTGCCAAGACGCAGCGCATTGACGTTTCCTTCAACGGCAAGTATTTTGAGACCTTCCGGGGCACCGGCCTGAACGTGTGCACGCAGCTTGGCTCAAGTGCCTACAACCGCTCCCTGGGCGGGGCCATCATGCAGGAAGGGCTGGATTTCATTGAGCTGACGGAAATCGCCGGCATCCACCATGTCAAATTCCGTTCCCTCAACTCGCCGCTGATCCTGAAAAGCGATACCCTGATTGAGTTCCGCTCGGAATCGTTTGAACATGCGGTGCTGGGCTGTGATTCCAGCATCTATGACCTGACTGATGTCAACTCCCTGCGCATCAGGATCACAAAGTCCACCGCGGTCCGCACCCTGCGGGGCAAGAACGTTTCGTATTTTGAAAGGCTCCGGAGCCTGTTCTGAGATAGCAAATAAAAACGGGCATGTGCCCGTTTTTCATTTGTGATCAGATGTTTTCGATGATCCCGGAAAGCTTCGGCATCAGCTGCTGCTTGCGGGAAATGATCTTCGAGTCATAGCCGAAGTGGTCGTCAAAGCGTGTTTCGATCA
>JAFWCP010000503.1 GCA_017536845.1 Solobacterium sp.
AGCTGGATGCCCTGCAGGCCCAGATCAATCCCCACTTCCTGTACAACACTCTGGATTCGATTGTCTGGATGATCGAAGGCGGCCGCAGCCGGGAGGCGATCTTCATGATCACCCAGCTGGCCAGGCTGTTCCGGATCTCCCTGTCCAAGGGCATGACGATGATCCGACTGGATGACGAAATACGCCACGCGGAAAGCTATATGAATATCCAGAAGGTGCGTTATAAGAATGCTTTTGTATGCACATTTGATATTTCCCCGGAAATACGGGATGCTGTGACGGTCAAGCTCATCCTGCAGCCGATCCTGGAAAATGCCATTTACCACGGCATCAAGGACATGCAGGAAGAAGGCCGCATTGAAGTGAAAGGATATCGCAAAGGTGATGACATCTACATTGATGTCATCGACAACGGCTATGGCATGCCGGAATCCGAGATCAAGGCGATGTTTGCCGGCGACGTACACTCTTCCGGCCATGGCTCAGGGGTGGGCATGATCAACGTCCACCGCCGCATCGGCCTGCGCTTTGGCGAGGAATACGGGCTGCTGGTGGAAAGCGAACTGGATGAAGGCACAAAGGTCACCATCCATATTCCGTATATTCCCTATACGGAAGAGAACCGGCAGCGGCTGGAAGGAGAAAACGGATGAAGAAACAGACATTCTGGACAATCCTTGTCGGGGCCTTCCTGGGCCTGAATGTGCTGGCCTGGGCGCTGTACTTTGTCCGTCCGGCCGAGAAAGCCGTAAAGCAGAAGGTATCCGTCATCCTGTGCAACAGCACCGATTCCCGCTGGGTGTCGTTTACGGCCGGGCTCAAGGAAGCGGCGTCATCCGCCGACGTGGACCTTAACATCGTTGCGACAGAAGGCCTGACCACGGCCGAATCTTCCGCAATGGCGGAAAAGGAAATCAGCTCCGGTGCGGCCGGGCTGATCGTCGAGCTGTGCGAAGACCTGAGCGAAGAGGAAATCCTTGCCCTATACCGGAACGTCATGATTGAAGTTGTCGATTCCGGCGAATACCGCAGCGTGGATTCGCGCTTGCTTGGTTCGATCGGCATAGATGAGGCCGAAGCCGGCACCAGGCTGTGTTCGTTCATCGACCGCGGCAGCCGGGTCGGCATCGTCTGCGGCGGGCAGCAGAAAAAATCCATCATGGCCAGGGAAGACGCTCTGCAGGAAGCCTGTCGGGCAGCCGGCAATGAAGTGGTATGGACGATGCAGGATGGCGACCTGGACTTTTTCCAGCAGTCGGCGCCCGCGGATGTCATTGTCGCCTTAAGCAATGAAGTGCTGGAAAAGGCGGTGGATTACAAGCTGTACGCCCAGGACGACGCCCTGCTTGTGGGCTATGGCTGTTCGCGCAAGAATACGTATTACCTGGACCGGGGGCTGATTGAAACCCTGCTGGTGCCGGATGAATTTCTGATGGGCTATCAGGCCCTGCTCGACCTGACCGAGCGGATGTCCGATCCCGGCGCCAACCCGGTAAGCCGCCAGGTCGGCCTGTTTACGGTAGATCAGGAAAACATGTATACAGCTGATATGGAAACGCTCCTGTTTCCGATTGTGAGGTGATGGACTGTGAAAAAAATACTGGCCTGTCTGATGCTGTTTCTGGCTGCCTGCACCCCGGCTGATGACCAGGATGTGCAGAATATCCGCATCGGCATAACGGTCTATGATGAATATGATACCTTTATCAGGGAACTGACCGATTCCTTCCGCTCCTATGCCACCCAGGATGACCTCAATGTCACCATCGAGATCAATTCGGCTGACAAAAGCCAGCTGACCCAGAACAGCCAGGTGGCGGATATGATCGAAGACGGCTGTGACGTCATCTGCGTCAACCTGGTCGACCGGACTGCCCCCAGCAAGATCATCGAGCAGGCAAGGGACAGCGGCATCCCGGTCATCTTCTTCAACCGGGAACTCGTTTCTGAAGACCTGCTGCGCTGGGAAAAACTGTATTACGTCGGGGCTGATGCCTACCAGTCAGGAAAGCTGCAGGGGGAAGTGGCGGCTGCTTATCTTCGGGAACATCCGGAAGCCGACCGCAACCAGGACGGCCTGATCCAGTATTTTGTGCTGGAAGGCGAGGCCGGCCACCAGGATGCCATCCTGCGTTCGGAATCCAGCGTGGATACGCTGGCGGAAGAAGGGATTCCCCTGGAGAAATGCGGCTACGCGATTGCCAACTGGAACCGCACCCAGGCCCAGACCCAGGTGGCGGCGCTGCTGAAAGACAGGAAAAACGTGGAACTGATCCTGGCCAACAATGATGATATGGCTCTGGGGGCGATTGACGCCTACATCAACGCCGGCATGGCAAAAGAAAACCGTCCCGTCATCGTCGGCATTGACGGCACGAAGCCGGGCCTGGAGGCCATTGTGAACGGTGATCTGGACGGATCGGTATTCAATGATATGAAGCACCAGGCCGAAGCAATGTACGACCTGGCCAAGGCACTGGCGGTAGGAGATCCCTTAACCGGCCTCAATCTGGAGGACGGCAAGTATATCCGGCTGCCGTATGAGAAGATCACGCCGGAAAACGTGCAGGATTATATGGACGCGGAATAGTCATCCCAGTATCCTTGTGAGAACTGTTCGACATAGGCATCAATCATGACGCGGCGGAAAGGCTCCGCCGCTTTTTCTTTCTGAAAGCGGGCGGGGATGATCCTTGTCACCAGGTCGATGTCATGGGCAATGCGCATGGCCCGGTTCTTCTCGCTGACCTGGGCAACGCCGAAGACGACGGAACCGTAGGTGCCGGAATTCAGGCAGGAGGCAATCCAGCTGCGGGCAAAGTCCGCCCATTCCTGCTTCAGGCAGTCGTCCTCACTGCCGATCCCAAGCATGGCAAAGCTTTCCTCCAAATCCCGGGCAAGCCGTTTCCGGTTCAGGAAATTCACCTGGTGTTCTTCCATGATCTTGATCATCATCCATGCCATCATGAACCGGTCCTTGCCATCGCGGTAACGGGCTGTATTTTCTCTGTTTTCCGTTTTCATGAAGATATTATACTGCTGAATGCAGTTGCTCAGGCAATCACAAATCAGGATCATGTATAATATCCGGTGACAAGGAGGTGCTTTCCCGTGCAGAAACCATACATATTTGTCAGTTACAGCCATAAGGATATTGAACGGCTTGATGATATCTTTCACAAGCTGGAAGAAAACTACAATGTCTGGGTGGACCGGCGGCGTCTGGCAGTCGGCTATTCATTTGACGACGAAATTGATGAGGGCATCAGGGGATGCTATGCATTCCTCTGCTTCCAGGGGAAAAACTACAACAGTTCGGGTTACTGCCGGCAGGAGATCAGCCTGGCAAAACAGCTGCCCGGCATTCACGTCATCCCGGTCTTTCTGGATCAGGAAAGCGTGACCATCCATACTGCCGGGGCAACCGCCATCACGCCCGATGAGCCGTTTGAAAAGATCTTCTCCGTCAGGGAGATTGAAGAATGCCGCCGGCTTGGCGCAAAGGAAAGAGAAGAAAAGATGCTGCCGCCGTCAAGAGAAGGTGAATTCGCAAAGAAAAAGTCGGAAGAACAGTACCGCAGCTTTGCCCTGCCGGAAACCTTCAGCGAAATCCTGCTGCCGTCATTGAATGCCAAAGGCGGCAAGAAGCTCTGGGACCTGGTGCAGAATCCCTTCCGCATGATCGTCCTGCATGGCTCAGGCGGGGCCGGCAAGTCGATCTCGCTGAAATATGTCTGGGAACAGTGCCTGCAGAAGACAAGGATCGTGCCGATGTATGTTTCCGTCCATGACTGCATGGACTTTTACGGCGACAAGGAACATCCCCTGCTGGAATACCTGTCTGAACGCTATGCCCGGCTGGACCAGGCGGACAGGCTGTACAAATGGATGAAAGGGGCAAAGGACGCAATGGACCAGCAGTGGCTGCTGCTCGTGGACGGCTTCAACGAGGCCGTCGGGCTGGACCAGTTCCGCAAGGATATGGACCTGCTTTCCGAAGTCGCTTCCATCATCATTTCCACCAGAGGCCCGGAAGGCTTTGAAAACAAGGCCGGCGTCACCCTGGCCCGGGCGATGCCGATCGACCAGGCAACGGTGAAGGAATACCTGCGCACCTCCGGCAGCGGGGAAGTATCAGATACATTGCTGGCCATCCTTGACAACCCGATGCTGCTGACGATGATCTGCGGCCGCTACAACGGGGCGGACTATGATAAAGAAAACATTCCCGGCAATGTCGACAGTGCCGGCGCCGTCATGGAATACTGCCTGAAGGCAAGGGTTTCCGGCCTGCTGGAGGAAAACCGGATTTTACTGCTCAGGGTGCTGTTCCCGCTGGCCTTTGCCGGCCTGTACCTTTCCGGCAACATGGAAAACATGTCCTTTACCCTGGACGACTTTGCGGATTCTCTGAAGGATGTGCTGGAAACCGATGACCTGCGGACGCTCTTAAGGACCATCGACCCGGCCAGCCTGTTCAGCGACGATGAACTGCGCACGCTCTGGCCGGATGCCGTTAAGCCCGGCTATACCCGTACCCAAAGTAAGGAGAAGGCCGCATATTTCCGCAATATGGATGAAGATGACCTGCTGGATGCCTGTGAAGAGCTCATCCAGACCCTGAAGCACAGCTTCGGCTATCTGGAAGAAAAGCGCCGTGAACAGTACGCCTGGGCCCACCAGTCTTTCATGGACTGGCAGGTAGCCTGCGGCATCTATCTCAAATCCATGTGTGATCCGGAGGAATTCCGTAATATCTGCGTCCTGCTGAGAAAGGAAATCAGCCAGCCTTCCCATGACGGGGGTTATGACGAAGCATTGGAACAGAGTGAATTCCTGGCTGACCTGATGGCCTATCATCAGCTGACCGATGAGGCAGAAGAATACCGTGACCTGCTGTTTGACCTGTTCATCATCCATGAGGACATGAAGTCCAAACGCGTCTATCCGCTGTCAAAGTACATCCTTGATATGATCGGGGAACAGTGGCATCCGGAAACCGAAGCGGAACGGCTGGACTATGGCCGCAAGATATGCACCCTGAGCTTTTCCTGGATGCATCTCAATGACCGTAAACCCAAGGACAGAAGTCTCTACGATATCCTGGAAGAAGCCAATGCCTGGCTGCAGAAGGGGATTGAGGCTGTCAGGGATCTGGACAGTTCGTATGAGGCGGACTGTGTGAAAAGCCAGCTGATGACGGTACAGGGTGCCTACCATATGGCCAAGGCCCTCTCGAAGAAATATGCGGATCAGAAAAAGGAACTGCTGGAAGAGACGCTGCGCTGGCAGCTGCCGGCGCTGGAAATGCGTCAGAAACGCCTGGCTATGACGGAAGAATATGAAAAGCGGGCGTATCTTGAACTGCGCATCGCCCGCAGCTATACAGCCATCGGCACGTCCCATTACTATCTTGACGATCCGGCTGGATGCATGACCAACCATGATGAAGCCTTCCGCATCCGGGAGAGGTATTCTTCCGGCACGGACAGCTTTGCCCGAGAAGGCCAGCAGAGAAAATTTGAAAACGTCCTGCGGCGGACCGGGGCATATATGCTGGAGAAGGTGATCAGCCGGGAAAACATGCTCGATGCCATGGAACGGTTTGCTCTGATTGCTGAAAACGCCGCCAGTTACAAGCTCTATCAGGAACAGAAGAACACCATCGGCAGTTTCAGACGTTTTGCGGCCAAGCTGTTCCTGTTCCTGGATGATGAAGAGGTGGTCAAAGCGGCAGAAAAGGCAGCACAGAAACTGGATGCGACCGATGCGGAGCTGTTCTTCGATGATTCCTGCGCCAATCAGAAACTTCTGGAAAAGGCATTGCATCCGGAGGGCATCCACTTTGCCCACGACGGCATCAGCAGCCAGCAGGAAGCCATCAATGAAATCTTCCGTTTTGTCTACAGCGAATATTTCCTCACGATTCTGCAGATCTTTGACGTCCGGCTGGCAAGACCGGACAGAAATGAAGATAAGGCAAAGGCTTTGAAGCGGGATCTTGAACGTGTGTTTGATGTTGTGAAGCAGGCCTGGGACTACCGGAAAGGCGGGGAAAGGCAGGCGGTGCGGGAGGAAGATCCGGGCGTACTGCCGTATCGGGAAGAAATCTTCCGCTGCATGCGGCTGCTGGGCATGCTTGACCAGGATGAGCTGGATATGGAATATCCCGAATACATCCTGCCTTTAGGCGGCTTTGGCCGATCCAATGATTCCCGCTGCCGGCGGGCAAAGGAAGTATTGGAACAGTATGCGGCATATCCCATCAGGATCATCTCCCTGTCTTCGCAGCGGCCCATCACCCAGGAACTTGAATTCCATGTTTCCGAAGGCTTTGCGCCAAAGGCAAAGACGGAATTTGACCTGATCAACGCCGGCATGGAGCTGCACTTTGGCTTAAAGGAAGTGCAGAGCCATGAAAAGCATGGGGAAGAAGGGACGAAGGAACACTGGGAATGCCTGCGCTATGTCTCGGACAATCCCTTAAGGGAGTATTATTCCCTGAGCGCTCCCTGCTATGATGAAAACCGGATCCGGGCCAACACGAAGGATACGTTTGACCATTTCATCAAAGTCTTCTCGGTGCCGGAAAACAGCCGGATCCTGTTAACGTCAACGGTGCTGTACGGCCCGTACCAGACCATTGCCCTCCTGCGGATCGCCTTCCGCTATCATTTACATCTCTATTTCACCGGCTGCAGCTATCGGCCTTATGAAAGAGAACTGCTTGCAACCCTGTGCCTGCAGGATCTCAAGAGCGCAGTCGAGGCCATGCATAAGTTTGTCAGCGAACCGGCAGAACAGTAAGCACAAAAAAAGTTACTACTCACAGTTTTTCAGCTCGACGATAAACAACAGAAACCTGACATACACTACGCGGGGTTAGACCCCGCTTTTAAATCAGCACTAAAAGCACTATTATTGTATTTTAATAGTTCTTAATGCTTATGATAGAGCACTTGCATATTAGAAATTAAAAGCGTATAATACTTTCGGCAGGAGGGAATCGTATGCCTATCGTTAAGAGCTATAACAAGAATCTGGATATTACCTATGTCTATGACCAGAGAGATGTCAAAGACGAAAACGGCGTCACACACAGAAAACGTACCCTGATCGGCAAACTTGATAAACTCACCGGTGAGGTGATCCCAACAGGCAAAAGAGGACGTCCTCTGAAAGACTGGGATGAAGACGACCCGGATGGCTATGACGGATTCGGCAAACTGGCTGAACAGAACAAGGCACTTGAAGATGAAGTCAGTAACCTGAAAGCCGAAGTATACAGGCTGCATCAGGAGATTGATCAGTACCGCACTGCCATCCGGAAGATGAATGATTCCCTGTCCTCGCTGCTGAACAGCTGACAGGCAAAAGAAAAGGTCTGCGCTACCACCTGCAGACCGATTCACAACAATTTATTCGCAGATGAATATTAACATCAATTTGCAGTAAATGCAAACAGGAAACTGAAAATGAATCAGGAAAAGAATTCAGCCAGTGAGCTTGATGAACTGGTGGCCAGACTGGCCGAAGCCATTAAGTCCGAATACAGCAGACAGGATGACAGTAAGATCAGCCTGAATCTTTTCTTTGCCAACATAGTGAAAGCACTGGCATCAAAGGTAGGCACAACAGAAAAGATTTCCGCGGCCAACTCAACCAATTCCAATACACCGACCTCCCGTGATCCGATCGGCTTTAACGGAAACAAGGGAAACCATGCATATAATTCGAGAACTGCAGAGAAAATGAATGGCAGCGGAGCAGAAACGGATACTGAACAGAAAACCGCCAGAACCAGAAAAGTCAAAAGCGGTTTTGGTGAAAATGAAGAATTTGAAACAGTCACATTGGAAGCGGAAGTCTGTCCTGATTGCGGCGGTCATCAGTTCCACCCAACCGGAGATAAGGAAACCAGAGATGTGGAGGAACTGGTTGTCACAGTAAAGAAAACCAGAAAGGAATACCTGGTATACGAATGCGATGACTGCGGCACAAGGTTTACAGCGCCTATGAGCGACAAGGAGAAATACAGCGGTTCGGAAAGAGCAGTCTACGGTCCCTTCGTTGACTCTTTCATCCTGGCACAGAGGTTTGAAGCAAATACGCCCTATAACAAGATCCGTATGATGTTCGGGTTCATGACAGACGGGCAATGTATGCCATGTGAAGGGTATATAGACAAGGTGGAACAAAGAGCGGCAAAGAGCCTTGATCAGTTTTACTCCGCCATGCCTGCCATAGCAGTCCAGCACAGGATTATATGCTGGGATGATACGGTGATCAACAATAACGGGGAGCAGTCAACACTGAGGGTATACTGCAACGATCATTTTGCCTATTATACCGTTTCGGAACACAAGGATATGTTAAGCCTGGTGGATGACGGAATCCTGACCTCCCTGACAGACACGCACACAGTGATGCATGACCACTTCAAGGGCAATTACAACGATATATTCTCTTTCTGCAACATTGAATGCAACAGTCATCCAATGCGGCAGTTTGTCAGGATCTATGAAGAAACAGAGCATCAATGGCCTGCGAGAATGCAGGGACTGCTCAGCGAACTGATTGCGGAAAGGAAGGTTCTGATGCAGGATGGCCATACATCATTCTGTCCGGACAGGCTGAACAAGTTCTTCAGTGACTTTGAAGTTGTTCTGGCAGACGGCATGATGGAGAACGAAGCACTGAAGAAGACGGATTTCGGGTATGACCACGAAAGACTGATGCTTAGTTTCCTGGATGAATATCAGGGAAACCTTTTCCTGTGGGCAACAGATTTCAGCCTTCCTGTAACTGATAATGAGTCTGAAAGGTGTCTCAGAAACGGCGGCAAAAGAGCCAACAGGATATCAGGACTGGTCAAAAGCATGGACAAGTCCCTGCAGAGAGCGAAGATAGAAACATACCTGCAGACATGCCGTAAGAATGGCATAGGGACTACTGATGCCATCAACAGACTGGCAGAAGGCAATCCATATACGGTACAGGAAGTGTTTGGCATAGGCGATGATCTGGTAATTCCCAATGGCATTCCAATGAAAGAGATTGAAGCACAGAAGGAAAAATCGAAAAGCATCATTGCAAAGAGC
>JAFWCP010000504.1 GCA_017536845.1 Solobacterium sp.
CGGAAAGACAAAATACTCGCTGCCGCCTCAGCTCCGGAAATTGGTGAATAATATATCTCTCTTCAATATGAAAACCCGTTACAGTTTAGTCTAAACTGTAAACGGGCTTTCGTATTGCTTGAAAAACTGTGAGTAGTAACATTGATGCAGATGGTACAGGACATAGGGGACTTCGAAGGCAAGCATGGCCAGCCAGCCGATGCCGGAAGCGTACGCAATCCCCTGTATGCCGGCAGTCGGCGTCAGGATGATCGTGAACAGTGTACGCAGGGAAATCTGGATGAAGGTGCAGAGGATCGTAATCGGTATCCTTCCCATCCCCCGGCAGAACCCCTGGAACCCGTTGGTATATCCCGGCAGGATGTAGAAGAAGGCCATGACGGCAAGGTAGGCGGCTCCGGCTTCCACCACCTGCAGGCTGCCTTCGCCTTCGACAAACATGGCGGTCAGAGGGCGTCTCAGGAAAAAGACGAGCAGGCCGATGAAGATGCCGTAGCAGGTTTCCATGACAAGGCCGGTGAAGAAGCCTTTGCGGATGCGTTCAGGCTTTTCAGCACCGCGGTTCTGGGCGATGTAGGTGGAAATGGAAGAAGCGATGCCCTGTTCGGGAATGCAGGCAAACCCGTCAATCCGGCTGACCGCGTTGAAGGCGGCGATGGAACTGACGCCAAGGGTATTGACCTGGCCCTGGATCAGGACCTTGCCGATGGGCTGCACCGCCTGCTGCAAGGCAGAGGGGGCACCATAGAACAGCACCTTTTTCAGAATCGGGATGTCTGTCTGCCAGTCTTCTTTCTGCGGCAGCAGCAAGGGGGTATCAAGAACCAGGCAGCGGGCTGCCAGCAGGGCGGAGCCAGCCTGGGCAATCACGGTTGTCAAGGCGCTTGTCACGATGCCGAGATGGAAGACCCCCAGCAATATCAGGTCAAGGACAATGTTCAGCACGGAACTGAAGGCGAGAAAGCGCAGCGGGGTTTTTGAATCTCCGGCGCTTTTCATGGCTGCAGCAAGGGCGTTGTACACAAAGGTGAAGGGGACGCCAAGGAAGGTGATCCGCTGGTAGAGGACGGTGATGCGGAAGATTTCCTCCGGCACGGCCAGCAGCTTCAGCAGCGCCGGCGTCAGGATCAGTCCGGGAACGGTGATCAGGATGCTTAACACCAGCCCGGCCTGCAGGGCAGCGGCCAGGGCCCGGCGGTAGGATGACATGTCAGAAGCACCGAAGCGCTCGCTCATGAAGATGCCGGCCCCGATGCACAGTCCCGATACGGCCAGGATGACCAGGTTCATCACCGGGGCGGCAATGCCTTCGGCGGCCAGGGCTTCCTGGCCGATGAACCGGCCGGCAATGACCGAGTCGGCGGCGTTGTAGGCAAGCTGCAGCCAGTTGGCCAGCAGCAGCGGCACGGCGTAGCGCCAGAGATGGGAAAACGGCGATCCTTCTGTCATATTGCGCATAAGGCCATTCCTCCTTGGGTTTCTGAAAAAAGCTTAGACGCATGCGCTTCAGCCTGCATTATGGATGCTCAGAAAAAAGTTATCTTTTTTTGAGGAATTTTGGGTCGTTCCGGCAATTTCGGGTAATAAAGAATATGCAGAAGTCCGTCATGGACAAGGAGGTACATCATGTTGAATGACTGCAACAGAATCTTCATCCGGGGCGAAATCGCCTCCGCACCCATCTTCCGTGAGACTAAGTCCGGTTCCCTGTTGACGACGTTCATCGTCGCTGTCAGACGCGCTCCCTCTTCCGCTTCCAAAGACTATCTGGAATGCGCGGCGTGGGATGCCCTTGCGGAAAAGTTCAAGGACATGGAAAAGGGCATGCCGATTGCGTTTACCGGCACCCTGCACCGCCAGATCACCCGTACGGAGGGGCAGATGAATTCCTACTACTCCATCGTGGTTCAGCAGCTGGAAGAACTTCCGGCTGAACAGGCGTAAGAAAAGAGGCAGCGATCCCGCTGCCTCTTTTCAGTACGTGTGCTCTTCCGGCGTGATGGTGACGGTATCCCTTCCTTCCGCAAAGCTTCGCATCAATGCTGAGAAAAGCTCTTCCTGCCCGCTGGCATATCCGTACTCATCCCAGTGCTTCGTGCCGCCGGGATAGACCATCAGGCATTCGCTGATTTCATACGTGCTGCCGTCGGCATAGGTAAAGACTGCTCTCTGAAAGGGAATGCCGGCCCCGTATACCGGTATGGCGTCCTTGTAAATCGTAATGGCTTCCATCTCCTGC
>JAFWCP010000505.1 GCA_017536845.1 Solobacterium sp.
CCATGAAATGATGGGTTGTGGGACTTCCATTCAGCATCAGTCCGTAGTCGACGTCTGTCAGCACGATGGCGGTATCGCCGAAGGCATGCAGTTCGCGGTTATGGACAGTGATCTCTGTCGGCCGGAAGATGCCGTCTGTGTAGTACTTCACTTCCTTATCGAGGCTGGCATTCACGCCGATATGGACGAAACTGCAGTTGGGATCGGCAATGGCGTACATGGTCTCGCCATCCCGATTTTTCATCGCGTTCCAGAACGCGTCAGATAATGCAAACAGTTTTTCCTTCATGGGTTCCTCCTCAGTCATGAATATTCCTTCTGTTCAAAAACTGAACAAGTTTCGGATCAAAGTGGTTGATGATTTCGGAATGGTCCAGGGACTTTGCGGTGATCTGTTCCATTTCCTCATCGGTCAGCGTGAAGTCAAAGAGGTCCTTGTTTTCCAGCATCCTCTGCGGCTTTGTGCTCTTGGGTAGGATAACAACGCCTCTCTGCACATTCCATTTCAGGACGACCTGGGCTGCGCTCTTGCCGTACTTCGCACCGATCGCGGTCAGTTCCGGATCAGTGAAGATGCCGTGTTTCCCTTCCGCCAAAGGTGCCCACGCCTCCGGCTGGATGCCGAGCTCCTTCATGTTTTCCAGAGCTGCTGTCTGAGCAAAGAACGGATGCAGTTCCACCTGGTTGACTGCCGGTCTGATCGTAACATTTTCGACGAGGTTCATCAGAACGTTCGGAAAGAAGTTGGATACGCCGATTGCCTTCAGCTTTCCTTCTTTGTATGCGTCTTCCATGGCCCGGTAAGCGGAGAAATAATCACCCATGGCCTGATGGAGCAGGTAGAGGTCAAGATATTCCAGGCCAAGCTTTGCCAGGGAAGTATCAATGGCCTTCTTTGCCATGTCGTAGTTCTTCATGTCCTGGACCCACATCTTGGAGGTGATGAAGAGTTCTTCTCTTGTGACAAGACCTGTTTCAATGGCTTCTTTGATGGCAGCGCCGACTGCTTCTTCATTCATATAGGAAGCTGCGGTATCGAAAGAACGGTAGCCTGCCTTGATGGCATCGATGACGACTCTTCTGCATTCGTCTGCGTCCGGGATCTGGAAGACACCGAAGCCGACCTGGGGCATTTTCGCACCTGTATTCAAAGTTACATATTCCATGGTTTTCCTCCTTATTCCTGGGCGTTGAAGTCCAGGGTCATCTTTGCGTATTTCTGAGCTTCTTCAATCGTTGCGTTATAGTAGCGGATGTTCCTGTCGACGTTTGCGATTTCAGCCATTTCTTCGTCTGTCAGGGAGAAGTCGAAAATATTGAAGTTGTCCCTGATATGGGCGGGATTCCTGGAACCCGGGAAGATGACATTGCCGGACTGGACATGCCATCTCAGGATGATCTGGGCATTGGATTTGCCGTACTTTTCCGCCAGTTTTGTGAAGACCGGTTCATTGATCAGGTTCTTGTCGCCATGCCCCAGCGGATACCATGCCATTAACCCCATGCCCGTTTCCGCAAGTACTTTCTTCAGTTCTGTCTGCGGATAGTATGGATGTGCTTCCACCTGGACCATCTGCGGTTTGATCTCTGCTGTTTCAATGATCTCTTTAAGCCATTCAATCGGGAAGTTGGAAACACCGAGGGCTTTGACCTTGCCTTCTTTATATGCTTTTTCCATCATCTTATAGCCTGTTCGCCAGTCACCTGCCGGCTGGTGGAGGAAGAGCAGATCGATATAATCTGTTCCGAGTCTTGCGAGGGTTTCATCGATGGCGTTTTCATCTGTGTAGACCGTCGGCCATAATTTTGTAACAAGGAAGATGTCTTCTCTTGCCACGCCGCTTTTTTTCATGGCCCGGCCGACGGCCTTCTCATTCATGTAAGCATTGGCCGTATCAATCAGGCGGATGCCGTCCGTCAGGGCGCTGAGGACGGAAAGCTCGGTTTCTTCGGGTTTGAGGAGGAAGACGCCGATTCCTGCCATCGGCATCCTGTTTCCGTTGTTAAGTGTGAAGTATTCCATATTTCTGTATCTCCTTCTGTTTACGCTGAAAGAATAACGGATTTTTCAGCGGCTGTACAATGCCGGATGGTTAACTGTGCTATAATCAAAACGCATAGTAAAGGGGATCATTATGATTGAGTTCTATCTGCTTGAAGCATTGTGTGCGCTGAATGATTACGGCACCCTTTCCAGTGCTGCCGAACACCTGCATATCTCCCAGCCGGCCTTAAGCCGCTCCATGCAGAAACTGGAAGACCTTTTCGGGGTCAGCCTGTTTGAAAGGACGAAAAACAGGATCGTGCTGAATAACACCGGGAAGCTGGCAGCGGCCATGGCCAGAAGGATACTGGAATCGGAGGAAGACATGGTCAATGCGGTCAGGAATTATGATTCTTCCCTGCATACTGTTTCGGGCGGATACTGTGCGCCCGGGCCGATGATGGAAATGCCGCTGAGCCTGACCCAGCTTTATCCGAAGCTGAAAGTCTCTTCAGAAATGGAAAATGAGGAAGCTTTGCTGAAAGGACTCAGGACAGGAAAATACGGCTTCGTGATTCTTTCCCATGCATACGAAGATGAAGACACCGTCTGTGTACCCTGCGGGACAGAATCTCTTTATTTTTCTCTGGTTCCTGCCCATCCGGCTGTCGTGTTCCAGAACCAGGGCCTTTCTTTCAGCCAGATGAACGGGGAAACATTCGTCATGGCCGGGGAAATCGGTGTCTGGCATGATCTGACCGTAAACATGATGCCGGATTCAAAATTCGTACTGCAGGACTCCCTGGAATCCTTAAGCACTGTCATCAACGCCTCTACGCTTCCTGCCTTTGCCTCCGACCTTACCATCCGGCTTTTCCGCAGCAGGGAAAACAGCGGACGTATCTTCATTAAGATTCTCGATCCGGAAGCCACCCTGCAATACCATTGCGTCATCCTGAAAAAGAACCGTGAAAGATATGCACGGTGGATCACTTTCCTGAAAGAAAGATATTCCGGAATATCATAAAGGCCATTCCGGCAAGGATTTCCCGGTATCATCTGTGATCCGATGCAGCAGATTCCGCATCCTGTGAGCATCAGTTCTTCGGTATGTATTCCGACAAAAAAAGGCGTTTGCCTGTATCCCCAATGTGACGCAGGCCAACGTCTTTTTGCCTTTTATTCAGCTGTTTTCAGTCCCTGCAGCTTCATCAGGATTTCCCCGATGTCGCCGTCGATGCAGATGGATTGATCTTCAATCTTCTTTGTCGTGCATGCTTCGCCATAGTTCAGACAGGCATACGCAGCATGCGGCCATCTTTCCGTCATCTGCAGGAAGGGCACCTTGATGATGACCGGGGTAATGTATTCGTTGCACACCAAACTCCCCGATTTCCCCGGAAAATCACTCGTTTTCCGGGTTTTCACCTTTCTCATAGACCAGTTCATTCTTTTTTCCCCATCTCCGGTGCCGGATCTGTGGA
>JAFWCP010000506.1 GCA_017536845.1 Solobacterium sp.
CGTTTCCTCCGACATCATCGGCATGAAGTTCGGTTCCCTGTTCGATGCTAACCAGACAATGGTATCCAAGGTTGCTGACGGCGAATTCCTGGTACAGGTTGTTGCATGGTATGACAACGAGAACTCCTACACATCTCAGATGGTTCGTACAATCAAGTACTTCTCCAACGTTAAGTAAGATTTCTTGAAGAAAACCGAAGGCGGTGCTCATAGGCATCGCCTTTTTTCATATGCGCCGCAAAGGCACTGCGTGACCAGACGAAAAACAGCGGTGTGCTGAGCACGCCGCTGTCGTGTGATATAAGGAAATGCTGTATGAAGAGTTCTTATTCTCCCTGATGCAGAAGCCAGGAAATCAGGGTTCCGCCGACAACATTGCCGATGGTGACAACAATCAGGTTTACCAGCATGCCGGCGAAGATGCCGGATGCGCCGGCCGTGATGGCGGCGGGAATGAAATACATGTTGGCAATGCTGTGTTCATAACCGCACAGTACAAACAGGAAGGTGGGCAGGTATAATGCCGGGAATTTGCCGGCTGCTTCGTCCGAGCATAAGGCACAGAAGACCGCCAGACAGACCAGGACATTGCAGAGAATGGCCTTGAGAAACATGATGCCAAGAGGCAGTGCTGTTTTGGCAGCGGCGGCATTGATCATGGCCTGGGCAAGATCGCCGGAAGCCAGCAGGCCGGCCGGTACTGCAACCAGCAGGGAACCGCACAGATTGCCAAGATAGACAATTCCCCAGTTTTTCAGCATGGCCTTCAGCGTGACCCTTTTGTTAAACAGGGCCATGGTGATCAGGGAGTTGCCGGTAAAGAGTTCGGAACCGGTGAAGATGACCATGGTCAGGCCGATCGGGAACACCAGCGAGGAAACCACCTTGGAACCGTATAAACCCGCATGCTGGGAACCATACGCGCCAAGGGCAATGAACATGCCGGCAAGAATGGCGGAAAAGAACATTTTTGCCGGGGGAAGTGAAGTTTTGCGGACGCCGGCTTCGATCATGGCGTCTTTCATCTGTCTGCCTGTTTTCATCAGGATTACCTCCAATGCGCACTATCATACTGACGCTGCCGTCTGCCGTCAACCGGAGGATGCAGGGTTTGCCAGAAAACGTTCATTCTGCTGAATGCACATTTTTTCTCCTTTGATCATCTGCTTATGGTATATTATCTGTCATATCGGACGGAGATCTGATCAGAGAAGATGACAGGAATACCGGATCCGTTACAGAAAGGATGGAAGTGTATGAAACCCTACATTGAAATGAGTACTGAAGAACTGACCGAGGAGCTGAAAACGCTGAAAGCAGAGTATAAGAAGGTACAGGCGATGGGGATGCATCTTGACATGTCCCGCGGCAAGCCCTGCCAGGAACAGCTTGACCTTTCCATGGGTATGATGGATGTGCTGGATTCAAAATCCGACCTGACATGTGAAGATGGTACAGACTGCCGCAACTACGGCCAGCTGACCGGCATTATTGAAGCAAGAGAGCTGCTTGGTGACATGATGGAAAACAACCCCAAAGACATTATCATCTACGGCAACTCTTCTCTGAATGTCATGTTTGATACCATCAGCCGTGCCTGGACGCACGGGATCATGGGCAATACGCCCTGGTGCCGTCTGCCGGAAGTGAAGTTCTTATGTCCGGTACCGGGTTATGACAGACATTTCGCCATGACGGCCTATTTCGGCATTCAGATGATTCCGGTGCCGATGTCACCGGAAGGCCCGGATATGGATATGATTGAAAGGCTCGTTGCGGAAGATGAGGCGATCAAGGGCATCTGGTGCGTACCGAAGTATTCCAACCCGCAGGGCTATTCCTATTCTGATGCCACTGTCAGAAGGTTTGCAAGACTCCAGCCGGCAGCGAAGGATTTCCGGATTTTCTGGGACAATGCCTACGGCATGCATCATCTCTATGATGACCATCAGGATTATCTGATTGAAATCCTGGCAGAATGCAAACGGGCAGGCAATCCGGATCTTGTCTACAAGTTCTCTTCGACATCCAAGATCACCTTCCCGGGCAGCGGCATTGCCGCCCTGGCAACCAGCCCCAACAATATGGATGACTTCCTGAGGCATCTGAAATTCCAGACCATCGGCCATGATAAGGTCAACCAGCTGCGTCACGTCCGTTTCTTCAAGGATATTCACGGCATGGTAGAACACATGCGCAAGCATGCGAATATCATCCGGCCGAAGTTTGAAGCGGTTGAAGAAATCCTTGAAACAGACCTTGGCGGACTGGGCGTAGGCACATGGACAAAGCCCCTTGGCGGCTACTTCATCATGTTTGATTCCATGCCGGGATGTGCGAAAGAGATTGTCTCTCTGGCAAAGAAGGCAGGCGTCGTGATGACCGGTGCCGGTGCGACATGGCCGTATGGAAAGGATCCCAACGATTCCAACATCCGTATTGCGCCGACCTATCCCAGCATGTCGGATCTGATAGCAGCCATGAACATCTTCACTCTGTGTGTACGGATTGCCAGCGCGAAGAAACTGCTTGGCCTTGTTGACTGAATAAACAAAGCTCCTTCCTGCTTCTTAAGGCCAGGAGCTTTTCTTTATGATTGGAAAGAAAAACGCCCGTATGCAAACGGGCATCAGAAGAGAGTGGTCCGCAATGCCCCGGCTGCGGCAGTACGGATTCTCTCTCTCAATGTGTTTCGCGACGATGATATTACGATTGGAAATCAAATGCAGACAGCGTACGATTGAGACTGGTGAAATCATTGCTCAGCGTCACGGAGCTGAGCCTCGAGTTCATCAATTCTTTCCTGAAGCGCTTCTGATCTGACCTGAAAGGCTCACTCTTCAGCTTCCCGGACTTTCTCTTTCCGGGCATACGCGTCCAGTTGCTTC
>JAFWCP010000507.1 GCA_017536845.1 Solobacterium sp.
AATGGGGATCAGTTTATGACCCCCATTTTTCTGTAGATATAATTTGTACCCGGGAAATCAAGTTTAAGGAATCAGAACCCTGCCATACAAAACCACGGAGCATCTTCTGCTCCGTGGTTCGGTTATCTTTCTTTCCCTCTGAAGAACACCGCCAGCATGCCCGGGCCGACATGAGCGCCGGAGAAAGGCTCATGGGCACAGATATGGACCGTGACTTCCGGCGTGACGGCTTTGACCATATCCGCCAGTTTCTGCGCATCCCCCAGGCAGTCGCCATGGGAGATATAGACGTTCGGATCGGCCGGTTCGACCTTCTTTTCGCTGTATTTCTTTGCCAGGGCTTCGATGGCCTTGCGGCGGCCGCGGCTGATGCTGCAGGAAACAATGTGGCCGGTCGCATCCCCATAGAGGATCGGCTTGATGTTCAGCGTTGTCGCAATCACGGCTGCAGCCCCGCCTACCCTGCCTGTCTTGCGCAGGAAGTTGATGTCATCAACCGTAAAATACTGGCAGCAGTGGTCCACTTCATCATCAAGGATCTTCGCTGCCGTGCGCACATCCACGCCGTCCCGGCTTAACTGTGCCGCCTTGATGGCAAGCATGCCGTTGCCAAAGCCGCAGCCGCGGGAATCCACGATATGGACAAAGCGGCCGGGATTCTGTTCCATCAGTTCCTGGGCGGCAATCCTGGCCGCATTGTAAGTGCCGGAGATGCCGGAGCTCATGGCAACATAGATAATATCCATTCCCTGCTTCAGCAGCGGGGTAAAGTGGGAAAGAAACAGTTCCGTATTCAGCAGGCTGGTATGGACCTCCATCCCGTTGCGGAGTCCTTCGTAATACGCATGTACGTCAAACCGGTCAATATCCCCGACATACGTTTTTTCCACGCCGTCCACCGTATAGTCGCTGGGCAGCAGTTCAATGCCCTCCCGCAGCTGTTCGGGCAGATTCGCCGTTCCGTCCGCAAAAACCCTGAATGTCATGTCAGATCCCTCCTGATTCTCGTCTCATTCTGTTGCGCAGACAGGGCTGTCTGCGCATGCACGTAGTTTATTATACCGCTTTGTCCGTTGGATTCAGCCGTTTTTCTCAGTGTTTTGTGTGACATTTCCCTTTGATCCGTCACATAAAAAGCCCTCGTTTGAGAGGACTTGGCGTCTGCTTATCCGTTTACCGGCAGTTTCAGGACGATTTTCTTGAAGGTGTGCGGTGTGTCTGAATGGCTGATGGCCATGTGGGCATCATGCGGGAAGGCAGCCCAGAACATGCTCTTGTAAATGGTTGTTTTGACGTCCGTGTCGCCCTTGAGCCGTTCCTTATCACCGGCCTCATCATAGGCAACAGCGGTTTCCAGCCTGTCAAGGGTGTTCCAGGCAATCTCTTCGGCACCCTCAAGCAGGATCTGCACATCAATGTACTTGCGGTGGGCTACATACGTATAGCCTTCAAACGGACGGGTTGTGCCTTCCTGGATCATGAACCAGCCGCCGTCAAAGGTATACTTGCCAAGAGGCATCTCATCTGCCTTTTCGATGGCCTTCAGCGCGGCATCCAGGTTAGGCAGCAGATCCTTGTAGAAACGGATGTTCTCATAACGATCAATAATCATTTGTTTTTCCTCCTGCTGTCAGATTCCTGGCAGCTCTGTTATGAGTATCATAGAAAACAAGACCATCTCCCGCAAGATACGAAACCGACAGAAATCAGGTCATTTTCAGCTTTTCCATGATTCATGCGGAAAGCCGGCTTCCGCAAGGACGGCCGGTAAAAAGAATCAGTTGCCAAAAATCAGAAAACAGGGATAATAGAGAACATCTGACAGCAGGAGGTAAAGCAATGAAAATCGCTGTAACATATGACAACGGAACCGTTTTCCAGCATTTCGGCAGAACGGAAAACTTCAAGACATACGAGATCAAGGACGGAGAAATCCTGCATACCGACATCATCGGCAATGACGGCTATGGCCACGAAGCCCTGGCGGATTACCTGAAATCCCTGGGCGTGGACCTACTGATCTGCGGCGGCATGGGCCAGGGTGCCCAGAATGCCCTGGCAGAGTCCGGCATTGCGGTTGTCTCCGGTGCGGAAGGAGATGCGGATGAAGCGGTAAAGGCTTTCTTAAAAGGCGAACTGGCTTCCACCGACGTCAACTGTGACCACCATCACGAGGAAGAAACATCCTGCTGTGACCAGGAAGGCTGTGCTTCCGGCGACTGCGGCGGCTGTCCGGGCTGCGGTGCTCCGCAGATCATCATGGAAGGCCCCAATGCCGGCAGGACCGTGCGTGTGCACTATCGCGGCACCCTCAATGACGGCACCCAGTTTGATTCTTCCTATGACCGCGGCGAACCGCTTGAATTCATCTGCGGCGCCGGCATGATGATCAAGGGCTTTGACCAGGCCGTCCTCACCATGCAGCAGGGGGAAAAGGTCAACGTCCACCTGATGCCGGAAGATGCCTACGGTCCCCGCGACCCGCGGGCCGTCTTCACCGTCAGGATTGCCGACCTGCCCGGTTCGGAAACGCTGAATGAGGGCGAATATGTCGTCCTGCGCACAGCCTCCGGACTGCCGATGCAGGTGCGTGTCTCGCAGAAGACAGACACCGACATCACCTTCGATGCCAACCACGAAATGGCCGGCAAGGAACTGAACTTCCTGATCGAACTCGTCGAAATCCGTTAAGCTAAAACAGCGGGAGACCCTGAAACCGGATCTCCCGTTTTCTTATCCTTCAGGACCGGCGGCTGCCGGACTGCCTTTCATCGGTAACATCATACAGAGACAGGGAATGTTCCCTGGCATACTGCCGACGGTAAGCGGCATACAGGTCGCGGTACCGGTACAGCTTTGTGCTGTCCGGACTGCCGTATTGCCGGGCCAGTTCACTGAACGAAGGAAAGGCGGCATAATAGGCCTCATCCAGTCCTTCGATTTCGCTGATGATTTCCTCTGCGCTCATTTTCTCATAGCGTTCGAGAGTATCAGGCCGCAGGGAGATGATGATCATCCGCCGGGTTTCCGTGACGGCATCTTTTTCCTGCAGCCATTCAGATTCCGTACGGTAGACCTTGCCATTCAGCAGCCTTCTGTTTTCCATGCTGAGCAGGGCAAGGTCCTGCTTTTCCAGGCGGCAGGATGCCAGGGCAATGCCGCGGCCTTCTTCGTGGGGGATAAACAGCCGGATCTTATCGATGCCTGATGTTTTCAGGAAGGCAGTCAGTTCATCCGCCTGGCGGATGTTCTCTTTGGTTATCGGAATGCCGGCGCTGACCGATAAACCGGCCTGCACGGCAGCCCGGGCCATCCGGATCATCAGTTCATAATCCCCTTGCCGGGCCGCAAAGCGGTCATGGTATTCCGGCAGGCCGTAGAAGGTGAAATTCAGGGCCAGCACGCCTTCGTCTTTCAGAATGGCTGCCAGCTCTTCACATTCCTGTCTGCTTCTTTGTTTCATGCCATCGCATTGGAGATAATCCGCCTGCGGGCTGCCTGTCTTACGCAGGAAGCGGAGAGCATTGACAAGGTCAGGATGTTCCATCGCATAGCCGAAGGTAAAGGAAAAATCTGTTTCCGGCCTGCTTTGGCGGGCTTCTGCCAGGAAACGTTCGGCAAATGCTGTGGAATCCTCCCAGGAAATACCGGCCGGATGCCCGTCCCAGCTCAGCAGGCAGTAACGGCAGCGGCAGGCACAGGGCACACAGAGGTTCTGGATCATGACGGATGTTGTTCTCATGCTTCTCTCCTTTCTGTCATATCAGGAGGTTCATTATATGCCTTATCAGATCATCGCGTCCATCTGCCGCATGCATTCTGAAATATGAGCTTGTACAAGTGACAGAAGGCGTTACAATTGACAGGATCCAATCGTATGGAGGTATTTAAGATGAAAGAGTTTTTACGTTTTCTGAAATTCACGATGGTTTCCGCCAGTGCCGGGCTGATTGAAATCGGTTCGTTTGCCCTGTTCAACGAGCTGATACACTGGCCATACTGGCTCTCGTATCTGATTGGGCTTGTGCTTTCCGTCGTCTGGAATTTCACCCTGAACCGGAAGTATACCTTCAAATCTGCCGTGGACATTCCTTCGGCGATGTTCAAGGCGGCATTGTTCTATGTTGCCTTCATCCCTGTCTCAACCTGGCTGGAGCATTGGCTTACCGGGATGGGGATCAACGAGTATATCGTCACCGGCAGCAACATGCTGCTGAACTTTGTGCTGGAGTTCCTTTACCAGCGCTGCTATGTCTTCAGGGATTCGCTGGACACTGCCGAAAACAAAGCAGTGTGAATGATTCAACAGGCATAGTCAGAAAAGGATGTGGTGTTGCATGGCCGCATCCTTTTGACATTGCTGCTTCGCTGTTCCGGAAAGCCGATTGACATCAGACCTCAATATCGTATTTTGCAATATTGAGGAAAATGGCCTTGCCGCCTTCCGCAAAGAAGCGGACGCCCATCTCCTTTTCAAGATCCGGGTAGACATTCCCGGTCATGGTATGTCTGCCGCCGTTGATAAACAGCTCAGCGGAACTGACATCCAGGAAGATCTCCATGGTGACCTTTTCACACGGGCCGACCGGGCACACACGGACATTGACATTTTCTTCGGAACCGGTGAATTCGATGCCGGAACGGCTTCTGTCAAAGATGACCTTGCCGGCCTTTCTGTCATACCAGATCAGTGTTTCATGGGTTCCGTCACAGAACAGCTTGACGCCTGCCTTTTCGGCAGTGCCGGGATCCAGTTCAAAGGAAAGGAAAATCACATCACCGGAAATGCCCTCAACAGATGTTTCCCCGTTTTCGATTTCCAGCCTTTCTGCCTTGACAGGATTTGTCATAAACTGTTCAATTTCCCGCACCGGCCGCTGCACCAGATAATCACCGTCGGTGGAAAGCTCACGCGGCAATGTATATGTGCCGGCCCACTCTTCCTTTGCGGTCGGGAAATTGCGGTCCCACATTTCTTTCCAGGCAATCATGATCACCCTGCCGTCCGGCATCCGCAGTGTCTGCGGGGCATAGATATCAAAGCCGGAATCAATCTCACCGATTACCCGTACCTTGAACTGCCCGGTTTCAAAATCCAGCCTGCCGAGCATATACAGCGTGGAGTGGACATTCTGGTAATGGTCACCCGACTGCGGCAGGTTCTGCGGGCTTGAGAGCAGCACTTCTTCGCCGGTATCGGTTACGAAGTAATCAGGACACTCATAAACACCGTTGAGCCGGTAGAATTCTTCGGAAAACTCAGGCTGCGGATAGAGCAGATGGCCGACGTACTCCCAATGGAAAAGATCTTTGCCTTTCAGCAGGCAGAGATTGCCCCAGCCTTCCTTCTGATGTTCCGGTGATGGATGATACGGATATGTGGTTCCCTGCTGATCAATCACAGGGGATGGTTCTTTTCTTTCAGCCTTGTCGAGATAACGGATGCCGGCAATCAGGTACAGGGTATCCCCCTTCCTGAAAATCCTTGGATCACGGAAATCTTCTTCATAGATTTCCCCCGAAAGCATGTCTGCGGTAAGGATCGGATTTCCTTCGTATTTTGTGAAATGGTCACCGCCGTCATCCGATACGGCAAGACACTGCCTCTGCATCATCGGCTGGGCCGCTGTATACATCACCCAGAGCTTTCCGTCCGCTTCCACGGCAGAGCCGGAACAGCAGCCGCAGACAACCTCATACGGCTTGTCCGGATACAGAGCAACCGGCCTTTGTTCCCAATGGATGAAATCCCTGGTTGTTACATGCAGCCAGTGCATCGGCCCCCAGTTAGGCGCATGAGGATAGTGCTGGTGATACAGGTGTGCTTTGTCCTGATAATAAATTGTGCCATTAGGATCATTAGCCCAGCCAAACGGCACGGATACGTGATAAAGCGGGCGATAACTCTTTCTCATGATGATCAGTCTCCTTATATTTCAAATGCGTCAGACCGCATTTCTGCCTGTATCCATTTTCGCCGAAAACGATCACAGAGTAAAGCATAAAAACAGCCTGATTGTCCAGACGCATTTGAAACACTGCCCCGGATCTTTACATTGGTCAGAAAAAGGATGCGGTCTGCTTCAAACCGCATCCTTTCATACATCCTCATGGCTTACAGGCACTTTCCCATGATCAGATGCTTCATGGATTCTCATTTTCAATTTCCGTGTCATATCTTGATGATGAGGTTATTGAGATTCAGCGCACTGAGATAAATCATCTCATCGGCCAATCCTCTGATCATTTTCAGCCCGATGTTTTCTACCGGATCCTCTCCGGCATACTGCTCTATATAATCAACAGGATTAAAGTGGCCCGCATCATCCCGGATCCTTACAATCCATCTGCCTGTTTTCTTCAGGATACGTAAATCGACCCGGTGTGCTTTTCCATCAGTAAACCCGTGTTCGATCACATTCCCGGCCATCTCTTCGATCGAAAGAGCAATCAGAAACGCCGTCCTTCTGTCGGCTCCTGCTTTCAGGCAGCAGTCATTTGCATACTCAGACATCGCAACAAGTTCTTTTTCCGTACCTATGCTGCATTCGAAAGATGCTGTGATATCTCCGGCAAACGATGCCGGGAAAGGGAGTGTCGAAGCAAATCCTTTTTTATCCTGATTTCCCCTCCTGAACGCACATATCATGGCAAGCGCAGCCAGGCCTTCCCCGATGACATAGCACAGCCACACCGCCAGCACGCCGAAAAGAAGCCCAGATACCCATGCAGCAAGCAGCGGCGCAGCCAGATTGTCTGCAAGGCTGATGAACCAGGCTTTTTTCGGCTGCCCGGAAGCCTGGCAGAAACTGCGGTAGACCGTATTCAGCGAAAAGAACACCATGGCCAGAACGAACATCCGGAATCCGGTTACGGTCAGCGGCACGGCTTCAGGATCACCCTTGAAGAACATCATCACGACCGGCTTGGCAAGCAGGAAAAATACTGTCATGACTGCGGCAACGCTGGTAAAACACTTTTTCACTGCCGTTTTCATCATTTCCGTGACGGCAGTCCTGTCTTCTTCCCCAATCGGGACGCCGGACATGACCTGAACGGTCGAGCCAAGGGCCGTCCCCGGTACAAGACACAGATTGCCTGCCGCTGTGATGACCGCATGCGCAGCAACAGCCGTGCTTCCGGCAATGGCCATCAGGAAACGGTTCATCGCAAAGGTCATAACAAGCCTGCTGGACCGCATACGGTGCCCCGCAGGCGAAAAGCTGTTTCATGATCCCTGCGTCAAAGGACAGTTTCGGCAGCCGGAATAAGATATCCTTTTTCAGGGAATGCAGCAAAAGAACGACCAGCGCGGCATAATAGCTTAGGGCAGTTGCCAAGGCCATGCCGAACATGCCGCCGTGAACAATCAGTACATTGACAAGATCTGCCGCAATATCCCCGACCGTCATGATGACGACCGCCGCCAGCAGCCGGTTCATATCCCCGTCCATCTGTATGATCGGCATCAGGAAAGAAACTAAGGCAATTCCCAGGGCGGCAATCGCATATCCTTTGATATAATCCGCTGCCAGCAGGAGAAGATCCCCGTCAGCACCCATCAGATGGGCAACCGGTGCTGCCAGGAAAAACACGGAAGCTGCCATGACTGCTGCAATCACAACGGCAATGCTGAAGCAGACGGAAAAGATGCGGTTCACGCTGTTTTTATCGCCTTTCCCGACAGACTGACTGCAAAGCAACGAGGTTCCGGAGCTGATCATGCCGCCGAAAAGTGCAACCACCAGCGTGACCGGCGTTGCAAACCCATAGGAGGCTATGGCATCAACGCCAAGGAACTGTCCGGTAATTACCCCGTCCACCACATTTCCGATGATCCCCGACAGCATGGTCATGATCTGCATGGCAAACATCTTCGAGAAAATATTCTCTATGATGGAATGATTCTGCCGGCTGTTTTTCATATCACATCATTCGCAGGCCAAAGAAGAATCTGCGCTGTGTTTCATTCACAATGACCCGTACCGGCTTAATCTGAGCGGGGGAGGCGCCTTTCGCCACCTGCAGGTCTCTGAACAGCATTGCCGTCTGCGGCTGCAGCCAGAATGCGTCCGGTTTTACGAGTCTTCCTTCGTCACTGAACTCAGCGAACTCGCCATTGGCTGCTCTCAGCTGTCTGTTCAGCACTTCCGCCAACTTTTCCCTGCTGACCCCTACATCGTCTTTCATCGGCTCTACCAGGAATACATACTGCATGTTTTCATAATCCGGATACATTGCAAAATCTGACAGTTCGAGGTCCAGCTCTTTCATGGCGCCTTCAACAGCGACCTGCAGCGCCTTTTCGGTCGTCTTCTCAGCAGCCATATTGACCGTCTTATTCACCCTGTACATAAACTGCACCAGCGGCGTATTTCCTCTGAAACCGGTCACTTTTACGGCATCACTTGTCCTGTACCGGTAGAATCCGCAGAGATTTGTAACGATGATCTCATAGGTTCCGCCTTCCTTCAGCTGGTCCATGGTTACGCACTTTGCAAAGTCATTTTCCGCTTCTACCGGTAAAAACTCAAAAAATGCACTGCCCGGAACCATCACGCTGTCCGGCGTATCCAGTCCGGCCGGCACCGACCAGAGTCCTTCCGATGCGGTGATACCGGAATAAATCCTTCTGATCCCTGGGTCAGGTCCGATATATCTGTTCTGCAGGATCCGATCATATACAGAAAATCCGTCAGCACCTGCTCCGTAAATGTAAACCAGTTCAGGCCAAATTTGCGGGACAAAGCAGAAATCCGAACCGTTTTTAAATATCTCCCGAAGTTCAGCCGCCCTCTCAGGCATAGGTATAAGTCTGGCTTCAAGCGAGGCCCTGGCTCCTTCGCTGAGGCTGATATCTTCGTTGTTCGTACCATGTTCAATATCATCAATCAGCATCTCATAATGATCGGCGATATAGTTAAGACAGCTGACAACAGAACTGAAAAAAGCAGTGACGATTCCGCTGATGTTCCCATCGGCAAGCGCGAACCTTGCGTGCAGGTATTTTGTATCAGTTCCCTCTTCCGGAATGGCAGCTTCAACCGGCGATGTGTAAAGGATGTTCAGCATCTGGCCAAGCGCATCTTTTCCGCCGGCGATAAAGTCAGCCATCTTTGATGAAGCAGATCCGACTGTGATTCCTGAAGGAAGTTTCTGATGCGTTCCCTCCGCCGTTGTAAACACCCGGCCGGTCATCCATTTATCGCCAAGAACTGCAGCTAACAATCCATCGGAATACATTTTGTTGTATTTTACATAAACCTGATACTGTGGCTGTGTCATCGGCACCCTTTTCTTCACACCTACCGTTCCGGACGTTACATTCATATGATCGAACGGATAAGCCGTAAGAATTCTCTTTTCACCGTCGGACATTCTCATGATATCAGCCTCGATATCATCATACGTAATGACCGGAACCCTTTTCTGACACTCTTCAATGTCATGGATTTCCGAAAAACCGTACTTTTTCCCATATTCAGTATCTTTATTGTCCTCAAGGATTCTGAACAACAGGTTTTTATTGATTTCCATGCCGTTTTCAAATCCCTTATTCACGTCATTATAGACTTTCAAGCCTTCCTCTGCCGTTTACGATTTGCGAATAATGTCTGTTCCTGAATCGTCATTGTGTTTTTCCTCCATGGTCAGATCTATACGGATAGTACAATTCCTTCATCATATTCCGTTTATCAATGTAGAATCATAAAACTGAGTCTAATCATTTCACACCTGAAACTAAAAAACCGCGTCAATACGCGGTAATAAAGTGGAGCTGAGGGGGTCTGGAACGGCGTCATCTTATAGGATTTATACTGTTTTATGGTCTCTTTTACGGACAAGTTCATCCATTTACAGCAGTATTTTTCCGTATACGAATTTTTTCTGAGCCGGTCCCAACTGCTTACTGAACCTAAGAAAACGTGAAAAGTACTTTTAGGGAGTATCTTAGGCTGAATAATATTGCCCTCGAACTTTGAAACAGCAATTCTTCAGACTAACAGAATAATTCAACAATATAAGTCAAACCCTTGTTAGCCTCCGGCGATTTTAACACAAATCAGTAACAAAAAAAGCACGGTTATACGACCCTGACGGGAAGATTAATTAAACCGTACTTTCATTCACATCTTTCATATCAGCATCCGTACATGCGTACAGATCTGTTTCAAAGATGCTTAAGATTCCTTTTTTCAGAATTCCATCTTGAAGATGAATTTTGTGGATGTCTTTGCGTCATCATCCGCACCGGCGAAGTTTGTATAAGTGTTTTCACCGTCTGCGATCAGACGCAGTCTTTCAATCACATCATCCATTTCGTCACCGAATATTTCAGTGAGTCTGTCGATGCCTTCCGCCTTGAACTGTTCCATACCGCTCAATAACGTGCTCACACCTTCATCGAGTGTGCCGATGCCCTGATCCAGTCTGTCCGCTCCGTCATAGAGTGTTTCAGCGCCTGTGTTCAGTGCGTCCGCGCCGTTATAAGCCTGAGTGATTCCATCGGAAAGGCTCTTTGCGCCTGCAGCCACTGCATCCGCGCCATCCGCAAGCTGTACAGCTCCGGCAGAAAGGGATTGCGCACCGGTTTTCAGTCTGCCTGTGTTGGCATCGAGTTCACCGATGCCGCTGTTCAGCGCACAGGCACCATCATCCAGCGCCGTCGCACCTTCGGAAAGACTCTTTGCGCCTTCATTCAATGTACCGGTACCGGCTGCCAGCTGTTTCGCACCTGCATCCAGTGTTCCTGCACCTGCGGAAAGCTGTTCCGTTCCGGCCGCCATCTCTTTTGTGCCGGCCTGCAGCTGTGACGCGCCGCTCTTTAATAAGCCGACTCCGCTTTCCTCATCATTGAGTGAGGCGGTTCCCTGCTTCAGCTGATCAAGACCGCTTGTCAGCTGTGTCAGGCCTTCACCGGCGGAAGTCTTCATTGACTCAGCGCCTTTTGACAGCGCATCAATGCCTGCGCTCAGTGAATCCATGCCTGTGCTCAGCGTTGATATACCGTCCTTGAGATCACCGGCACCGGTGCTCAGCTGTGAAGCACCGCCGTTGATGGTAGATGCCGCGGTAACAAAGCCGGTCATCGCGTCGGCGATACTCTGGGAGGATGCGGAATTCACTGCTGATGCGTGATCCAGACTGCCGTTTGCACTATTGAGTGATGCCAGGATTGGATCAGCCTGTTCCTGTGTCAGTGTGCCTGCTGTGACAAGCGCCTCAATGCTTTCTCTGGCAGCCGCGATCTGTGTTTTCGCATCGCCCAGATCTGCTGTATCTGCCATAGCCGCACCGCTGAGCGCAGCTGAATTGTCACTCATTGACTGACTCAAAGCCTGAGCTCCGGCAGAAAGTTCCTTGAGATTTGTTTCAAGACTTTCCGCGCCTGTATATGCATTCTCAAGACCTGCCTTGATCTGTGAAGCGCCGGTGCCCGCATCAGAGATACCTGCACTCAGCTGATCAATGCCGCCGCTCAGTTTTTCACTGAATTCACCGGCACCGCTCTGCACCTTGGCAAGGCCGTTATCCACCTGGGAAATACCGCCTGAAAGCTTTTCGATTCCCGCCGCCATGGAATCCGCGCCGGCGGAAAGACTTTCAGCACCCTCAAGGAGTTTTGCGCTGTTTTCGCTGAGTGCGCCGGTTCCTTCGGAAAGCTGTTTCGCTCCGGTATTAACGGACTCTGAACCTGCGGACAGTTCTTCGGCGCCTGCCTTGAGGGAGGAGGTTCCGTCTTTCAGAGAATCACTGCCTGTCTTCAGACGGGCAATTCCGTCAACCACACCGTTGATACCTGTTTCAAACTGTGCCGTGCCATCTTTCAGTGTGCCTGCGCCGGCGGAAAGAGAAGCAGTGCCGTCTTTGAGAGTCAGAGAACCGTTATTGATGGTAAACAGACCGTCTTTGAGTGAAAGTGTTCCCGCTTTCAGTGTGCCGGTGCCTTCGAGAAGCGCGCCGGAACCGTCTTTGAGGGCTGTGCTGCCATCCTTGAGCTGCTTTGTGCCGCTGACAAGCTGATCAGTGGCATCGGAAAGCTTTCTGATATCCTGTGTAAAGGATGTATCCAGCTGATTTCCTTCATAAAGGGAACTGATATCGCTGGTGGCCAGGCTCATGATCAGTGAGAGATCAAAGTCCTTTGCGTCCGCCTCCACTTCAATGAATTCGGGGATATCGATGTCTTCGAGCTTTTTATAAAGCTCATCATTTTCAGAAAGCGCCAGTGCGTCAATCAGACCGGGGAATGCCATGCCGATGACATATGAATTCTTTCCGTCATTGATCACTTTGCCGTTTGTAACAGTGATCTCAGAGAAATGTTCCGCCGGCAGCTGCATGCCGCTGATGACTGCGAAAGGCATCTTTGTCTGAATCTGTTTTCCGTTCAGACTGACTGTTGTCTCTGTTCTGTTTTCATAATCAAAGCGGATTTTCACATGACCGCTCTGTCCTTTGATTTCTTCGGGGGTGACTGTCTTTCCGTCCAGTTCATAGGTGACATTGACAGCAACCGGTAGTTCTTCATCGGTTGTGCCCTGATAATAAATATCATTGCCGCCGCTCTGCCATGTCAGCTCATCCCCGTTTTGGGTGAAGGTTTCCTCACCGCTCACATTTTCAATATTCTCAAGCGATGTGACATCTTTGAGCACATCCGCTTTCTTCACATTTTTCAGCCATTCGCTGACAACCACGTCATCCGGTTTTCCGGATCCGTCGGTGATGATATAAACTGTTTCATTCTTTTCTGTTTCGCCTGTTTCGTCTTCCGCATGTACCGCTGTCACGTCAGGGACTGCAGCGATCATACAGCATGCAAGCAGACATCCGATATACTTTTTCATAATCTGTTTCCTCCCTTAAACCTTTTGCGCAAGCGTTGTTTTTGTAATGATTCCGTCAAATGCCACCAGCACTGCCGGCAGCACCAGCAGTACGCACAGCATTGAGATCAGAGCGCCTCTGGACATCAGTGTGCATAGTGAACTGATCATATCGATGTTGGAATACATGCCGACACCGAATGTCGAAGCGAAGAATGCCAGTGCGCTGACCATGACGGATTTCGCGCTTTCATTGACCGCATCCGTGACAGCTTTCCTCACCGGAACACCGGCTGTGCGGCTGCGTCTGTATTTTGTTGTGATCAGAATCGCATAGTCGACGGTTGAACCAAGCTGGATGGTGCCGATGACAATGGAAGCGATAAACGGAATCTTCGATCCCGTATATGCGGGAATTCCCATATTGATCATGATCCCGAACTCAATGACTGCCACAAGCAGTGCCGGCAGGGAAACCGAGCGGAACACAATCGCGATGATCAGGAAGATCACGCCGATGGATACGGTACTGACGGTGTTGAAGTCATGATCGGTGATTTCAATCAGATCTTTTGTGCATGGAGCTTCCCCAATCAGCATCGATTCCGGATCATAGGCTTTGGCGATTTCAGTCAGCTTTGCGACCTGATTGTTCACCGCTTCGGAAGCCACCTCATATTCCGATCCGATCAGCAGCAGCTGATAATTGTCACTGATCAGTGCGTCTTTCAGTTTTTCCGGTACGAATTCTTCGGGAATCAGCGGTCCTTTGACCGTGTTGAGTCCGAGCACGAATTTCACACCGTCTTCCTTTTTCATTTCATCCGCCATTTCCATGACCTTCTTTTCTTCAACACCTGCATCCATCAGAAGCATATGCGTGGAGTTCATGTTGAATTCTTCCTTCAGCTTTTCATTTGCCTGAATGGAAGCAAGGTCTCTTGGAAGTGAACTGTCCAGGTTGTAATAAACCGGTGTGTTGCGGTATCCGTGGACAACCGGGATCAATAACAATGCGCAGAGTATCAATACAATCTTTTCATGACCGATACTGAATGTTGCGATGCCTTTGAGGTCAGGCAATAAGGCTTTGTGTTTTGTTTTTCTCAAAGGTTTGTCAAACACAAGGATCATTGCCGGCAGGACTGTCAGACAGCAGACCACACCGAGCAGTACGCCCTTGGCCATGACAATGCCAAGATCAAGACCGAGTGTGAAGCTCATGAAGCATAAGGCGATAAAACCTGCGATTGTCGTGACGGAAGAGCCGATCACGCTTGACATCGTGTCTTCGATCGCATGCGCCATCGCTTTTTCCTTGTCTTCGGTTTCCGCATATTTTTCATAGCTGTGCCATAAGAAGATTGAATAATCCATCGTCACACCCAGCTGCAATACCGCAGCCAGTGCCTTTGTAACATAGGAGATCTGGCCCAGGAACAGATTGGAGCCGAGGTTGTAGACAATCGCGATTCCGATACTTGCCAGAAAGACAAACGGAACCAGCCAGCTGTCCATGGCAAGCATCAGGGTGATTGCGCATAGCACAACCGCCAGCAATACATACAGCGGCGCCTCCGCTTCGGAAAGCGCCTGGGTATCGACAAGCACTGCCGTCATACCGCTCAGGAACACTCTTTCATCCGCGATCTTACGGATTTCGCGCACCGCATCCATGGTGCCTTCGGCGGAGGATGTGTCATCGTACAGAATCATCAGCAGCGTCGCATCCCCGTGATTGAATGCCTCGTATAAATCCTTCGGCAGCATCTCCATCGGAACGGACGTGTCAAGCAGACTGTCATACCAGATGACATCCTTGACATGAGGAACATCCTGTATTTTTTCCTTCAGGGCACTTACCTCTTTCGGCTTCATATTCTCGCTGACAAGCATCGAGAATGCGCCGGTGCCGAAATCCTCCTTGAGGATATCCTGCCCTTTCATTGTGTCGATCTCTTTCGGAAGGTATGTCAGAAGATCGTAATTAATCTTTGTACTGATATAGCCAAACACGGAAGGAATCAGCAATACCAGAGAGATGATCAGGATCATCATTCTCTTTTTTACAATCAATGAACTGATCTTTTTCATATTGCACTTCCTTTTTTCGACCATCGGTCGATTTTTATTCTAATCTTTTTCGACCATTGGTCAAGTTTTTTGTGATATTATTTGTATAGAAAAAAAGAGGACTTATGAAAACGGACGGCAAGGCAGCTCTGAACAAACTGAGAAAAAGAACCTCCCTGATGGAAGCGGCTTTTGCGCTGTTTACCGAGGAAGGTTTTCAGAATACAACGATCGCCGATATCGCAAAAAGAGCCGGGATCGGAAAAGGCACATTCTATTTTTACTTTGAAGACAAGTACGATATCCGCAACCGCATCATCATCGCCAAATCATATGAAATCCTCCACGAAGCTCTGAACAGTCTGCCGGATCAGAATGACACTTTTGAAAACAAAGTGATCTATGTGGCAGACAGAATCATTGAAAAACTTGCGGCGGACAGGATTCTTCTGCGCTTCATCCATAAAAACCTGAGCTGGGCGATTCTTGAAAACAGTGCGGAGATGTCGGAAACATTCAATGATATTCTGAAGCAGGCGCAGCAGACAGCCTCCTATCGTGATGTTCATACCATGATGTATCTGATCATTGAGCTGATCAACGGAGCCTGTTATTCGGCAATCATCTATGACTCCCCTGAACCGATTAAGCAGCTGAAGCCGAAACTCTTTGACTCCGTACGCGCGGTGATGAAAGCATTTGAAGTCCCCGCAGTGCATAACACCGTGCCCGAAAACTAAAAGCCGCATACAGATGTACGCGGCAATGAAAACCGTTTGGTCCGGTTGTCAGACAGGATATTCCTGCTGTGCTTCGGCATGGCTTTTCTTTTTCAGAGATTGTATCCATTTTAAAATCAGTTCAACATGGTCCGGCGCACTGATCGCAGAACAAAAGGCCTTAAGATGAAAAATGCGCTCACCTTAAGGCATCTTTTTTTGCGGTCACCTATACTGTAGATAAGAAAGCCGCAATTATGATATCCAATAATCTTGCACAGCCAATTGTCAAAACTGCGACTAAGGCCTTTGTGAAACGGTACGATCCAAAGAAACCTACTTTTCAGGTTATCTTTCACGAGCTTTGGGACGCCTTTGTTGAAGCGTGCAGGAAGATCCCGTATACCATTCCCCATTGCATTGTTTATGAAGTCACCCACATGATTGCCTGCGGTACCCTTGATATGGGCTTTGAAGTCTATGAATGTCCGAACTGCCACAGGCATCATATAATCTGTTACACATGCAAAAGCCGATTCTGCCCTTCCTGCGGTGCCAAAGCTACCAGGGCACGTGCTTACATGATTTCCAGATCCACTCTGGATGTGAATCACAGACATATGGTATTTACAATCGATGAACGCCTGAGGAAATTTTTCTTTGATAATCCTCCATGGCTTCATTTTCTTTTTGACGCTGCCAAAGAAGCTATCTTCTACACTTTCACAAATGTTAAACCTTCTAAGAAAACCGCCAGGAAGAAACGTAAGCGCAAAAAAGTCAGGCTCTTCTGCAGTGATAATGGGTGCGGCAGGCATCAGGAAGGCAATGCCGCAGCCCTTTTCTTTTCCTCACGAAGGTGCTTTCCTGCATTCTGAATTTCACGGAGTTCCTGCTGTTTTTCCGGCGACAGGTGGTATCTGTTATTAAGCGGGATATTGATATCAGAGCATCTGAGATAGATAAGGGCAAGCATGTTTCCCAGATTGCGGAAACACCTGGCTGTCGCAATCAGCGCTTTGATGGTGGTATTGGTTGCTTCACTGAGGAAACTGTTTACCTGAAGCTCAACGGAATTCAGGATATTCTGCCTGTGGCGGATCATCTTGTCTGCCAGAGCCTTAAATGCATTCATGTCGTAGTTCAATGCCGTTTCTATCCACCGGTCAAGCGAGTCTGCAGATGTCTGAAGATCCTTCATATGCAGAATGATCCTCAGTTGCTCCTTCAGCTGATATGCTCTGTAAACATCCGGATGTGTTTCTTCGAGCAGCTTCAGTTTGTCCTGCTGAGATTCTCTGAGGTTTTCAGGATTCATGCCCAGTGCATACTTCGTATCTTTAATCGCTTTTGCCTTTTCTTCCAGTTCATTGATGATCTTCTGATGGACTGCCGCCAGGGAGGATGCATTGCCGTTATTCAAAGTGTTCTCATAGAGTGAAACTGTAACCAGCAGCTGTGCCTTTCTTTTGCTGCGTCTGCCTCGTTTGGGCAGCGTTTCCAGCTCTTTAACAGCAGCCTGGTATTCCTCTTCGCTTATTGGAGGGACAGATGCCGTTTCAAAAGAAGCCAGCTTGTCTTCAAGTATAAGGATATACTCTTTCAGTTCTGTCTTCCTCTTGCCGGGACGTCCTCTTGATGGCATCTCCTTCAGTTCCTGACGTGCTTTCTCAAGTTCCTGTTTCAGTCTGCTGATTTCTTCTTTCTCAGCTGCTTCCGCTTCCGCAAATTCCTTCTTCATTCTCTCCAGTTCATGTTCCGCCTGTGAGCGGGTCTGATTGCGTACTTTATCCAGCGCCTCGTTGATCCAGCCTGCAACATGGAAAAAATCCACACAGCTGCAGGCATTCACAAAATACTTCGCTGTGCATTGATCAATCCATTTGGCGCCGTCTCCGGCAACCACTTCAATAGCTTTCTGTTCTTCTTCTGTAAGCATCTCGCAGAACTGTCTGAAGACTTCATACCCATGATTCGGATGGCACTAGACGACGCGGTTCCGATCAAGGTCATACACGACGGTTGCGGTATGAGGTTTTGTCTGCACAGATCCTTTTGAGGCCTCTGAGGCGCTGGTCAGGATCAGGTTCAAGCCGGTCATGAGCTGCTTTAATACAGTTGCCTACAGTGCGCCAGTTGATACCCAGATACTCACTGACGACGGTCTTAGGGCAGTTAAGAGCCAGAAAGTATACGAGGATGCTTCGTTATTGAAATCCGTGGTGAATCTGGAACTGCCGTCCACCCAGGGCATATATGCATTAAGAACACCGTGTTTGGGGCAGTTTATACGAACAGGGGTGTATTTGTTTTCTACGGGGACACCGTTAAAGGAATTTGCCCGCCATGTCGATTTATGACGGGCCTGGTGATCATAGATACCACAACGCTTTCTGCACACGGGACATTGTTGTCTTATTCTTTTGAAAGGTCTGACATGAAGTTCAATATGATCATGCCGGTATTTCTCACCATTCATGACGGCAGTATCGGGAATATATTTCACCTGATCTGTTTGCATGTAATGATTTTTAAAATCTTAGAGAATATACTGATACCACAGGTCATAACTGTACCTCCTTGCCCGTCGCAACAGCAATGATAAGGTATAGTTATGGCCTTTTTCAAACAGAACAGGAAGGGATGGAAGGCGGCGGAGTTTTGTAAGGGAGAAACTCCACTTCTTCCTTACAAAACCTGATGCCGCATGTTTTTCGAGCATCTACGCCAGAATGCACCCACGATTAGTGCAGAAGACTC
>JAFWCP010000508.1 GCA_017536845.1 Solobacterium sp.
CCTGGCTGACAAGAAGAGCTGTCAGGCTTTTATCGTGGCGCAATCCTTTTGGCAGCGCTTACCGCAGATAAATCCCGGGGTTTGGGGCAGAGCCCCAACATGAATCATTACCTTATAATGCAAGGTATTAAGATAACCATAAATTTGTATATTAGAATTTATGGATTTTTGTCATGTGTTTGTTGCACTTTGTAATCTGCGACACAGCCTCTAAACGACACTTGATATTTATTGGCAAATTTCTGCAAAAAGTACTTGACTTAAGTTATCGAATTTCTGTGCCTTATAGCCTGCAGATGTGGTGAAAATGCGTGAAAATTCACCTGCCCTGAAAAACACTCCTGATGAAGCTGCCGTTTCTTACTGCTCGTGGACAGTCTTGCCGGTCATGTGCTGGATCTTAAGCCCATAGACAAGCGTTGCCTTGTCAAGCCGGCGGATTTCATCTTCCACATAGTCAGTATCGGATGTGAACTTTGCACTGAGCTTTTTGATGATGTCCAGCCTCTTTTCACTTTCTTCGACCGTGAATACGGTGCCGAAGACGATGACGCAGTTGAATGTCAAAGCCCAGTCGCCTTCTTTATGGTATCCTTCATCCATGATACAGAAGGATGCTTTTGGATTGGCTCGCAGGGCATCATTGCGGTGGCCCTTCAGCCCGGAATGGAAATACAGGGTCTGATCTTCCTCATCATAATAGTGGTTCAGCGGCATGCCGTAAGGGTATCCGAAGTCTCCGATGACGCTGAGCACGCCGCGTTTCGTATGTTTCAGCTGTTCCTTACATGCATGATTGTCTAAAGCCTGTCTGGTTCGTGTGACTTGTCTGAATGCTTCCATATCTGTTCTCCTTAGTGGAGACATTATACGCCAATGGCTTTCTTTTTCATGTGAAAGCGTCTAGAATTACTGATATATAAGGACAGGTAAGCTATGAGAAAGAAAATGATTATTGTTCTGGTACTGCTCATGATGCTCTTCACCCTGCTGCCGATTTTTGCGGATGACGGGCATTGGGAAGGCGACTACTGGATTGAAAACGGTGTCCGCCAGGGCACGTACAATGACCCCAACGGCGTCAAGGATGCGAAGGGCATGATCCGCGGCCGGGAAATCTATGACCCGGAATCCAAAGCCTGGTACTGGCTGGATGCCGTATACAACGGCAAAAAGGCCACGGACAAGGAAGTCTGGATGCCCTATCTTGTCCAAGGGGATGACAACAAGGAAGGCAAGTGGGTCAGATATGACAAAGACGGCCACATGATCAAAGGCTGGTTTACCAATGAAAAGGGAACGTATTATTACTACCCCGAAACCGGCGCCATGGCCAAAGGAAAGGTCACGATTGAAGACACCGAATATACCTTCAATGAGAAAAACGGCCGTCTGATCAGCGAGATTGATCCCTTTACCGGCTGGCTCGAAGAAGACGGGAAACAGTACTGGTATGAAAAAGGCGTCCGTCAGGGCACCATCTATGACCCCAAAGGCGTCATGGGTGACGGCGAGGTACGCGGCCGGGAAATCTATGACCCGGAATCCAAAGCCTGGTACTGGCTTGACGCAGCATTTGACGGCGCCAAGGCGGTGAACAAGGAAGTCTGGATGCCGTATGTCATCCAGGGGGACAGCAGCCCCGAAGGCAAATGGGTGAGATACGATGAAGAAGGCAAGATGATCAAAGGCTGGTATACCGATGAGAACAACAGCCTGCACTATTACGACAAGCGTACCGGCATGATGTACAAGGGAATGTGGACGGTTGAAGGCAAGCCTCGTTTCTTCCATCCTTCCACCGGTGTTGTTGTCCAGGTGTACAACGAGATCCCTCAGGAATATTATATTGACCAGGCTGAGCATAAAGCCTACTTCGGTGACTGCGGCGCAGCCGGCCTGACTGCCTTATGGACAAAAGGCTACTGTCATGATGTCAGCTTTGAAGACTTCATGGCCGCCATGCCGTATGATGACAACGATCCCAACCTTGGCTTTGTCGGTGACCCTTATGCAAAGAATAACGATGAGGCCATCAACCTCATCTATCCGGCAGCAGCCGTGAAATGGTTCAATGCCTTCGGCAATGCGATGGATGCCTCCGGCTGTTCGGCGGAACAGCTGATCCTCTATCTGGTCCAGGGCAATGTACCGCTGTGCTGGGTGACGTACAACCTGAAGGATGAAGAACTGATTGAGGAAGAGTGGGGCAGCCACTTCCCTGAAGACCAGGTCGTGATTGTTTCCGGTTACAACAGCTACAACGGGCAGTTCCTGATTGTTGATCCCCACGGCGGCTACAAACAGGTGGAATACGAGCAGTTCATGAATGTCTGGGAAAAGCTGAAAAACGCAGTTATTGTATATTGATTGACAAAAAAAGAGTTCCTCGGGATGCCGGGGAACTCTTTTAAGGTATTTACTCAGTCGGCTGGACGTCGGAAACAGAGCCGCTGATGGCATAGATGCTGTCATTGCTGGATTCAAAGACAAGCTCATAGGCGGAATCATTGGGCATTTCGACGGTGATCACGGATTCATAACCATGCCCTTCTTCTTTCCATGACAGCCCCTGCTCCCGCAGGATATCCTCAATATACCATGCACTGGAGTAGGAAGTGATGCCGCCGGGCAGCTGGAAATCGGTGCCGGAATCTTCCACCAGGAAGCCGGTGACCGTCGCTTCTTCCAGCGGGATCGTTTCTTCGCCGGGATTGGAGACGATCAGCGTGATCTTCTCATAGCTGTTGTATTCATTCAGCATGCTCACCTGCGCCGTCTGGCCCGGCGCCAGTTCGCTGACCGCATTGTAGCGGGGATGCCAGCTGTTCTGGGTGAACTGCGAGAATTCGACCGGCAGCTGGTAGTAATAACCGTCCAGCATGAATTCCGGCACGGTGAGGTCTTCACCGACCCACTGATATGCGGGCTCTTCCATATACGGATCCATTTCAACCCATTGATCCGGATCAATCTCATAATAGTAGTCATCATTATAACTGTTGCGGGCTACCATCATCACACCGACGCCGAGTACGGCGGCAATCATGGCCGTAGCCCCGAAGATGATGACCATCCTGGCACCCGTGGAAGCTATTCTTCTGTCCTTGTATACTGACGTATTGCTTCTAAGCGAAGCAGGACGGCTGTGGGAAGAAAAGGATTCCAGGTCCTTCTCAACCTTTTCACTGATGCGGATGCCGCTGCCTTTTTTCTGCGGTTCCTCTTTTTTGTCTTCGGGCAGATTGTTTACATATTCTTCAAAAGCGGACGCATTGCCGTTCTGGTTCTGATATTCATACTGATTCATCGGCACCTCCCTGAAGCAGTCACATTATACAATTTTTCATTGATGTTTAGAGCATCTTAAATGCTTTTTAAGAATGTTTGGCAGACAGGCAGGACAAGCGGCAGAAGTTATTGTATAATCTGTGGCATATGGCAAAAAAGAAATATTATCTTTGTTATTCAGTCTTCTTTATTCTCTTCTGGGCCGTCTGTTACGGGCTGTATTTTGTCCGTTATCACAAAGCCCTGATCTGGTCCCTGGACGGGCTGGAACAGCAGTATGTCAACTTTGTCTATACCGGGCAATGGGTGCGGAACCTGTTCACCGGCAGGTTTGAAGTCTGGGATCCTTCCATCGGCTACGGCAGCGATGTGTTCATCGTCCTGGGCAATACCCTCCTGGACCCGTTCAACTGGCTGGGGGCCGTGGTCCCTGCCCATCTGAGCGAGTATGCCTTTGACGTATTTGTCGTGGTCAAGATGTACTGTGCCGGCCTGGCCTTTTCCGCCTTCTGCCGGTATATGAAGCAGGACGGATATCCCGCCCTGGCCGGAACGCTGGCCTA
>JAFWCP010000509.1 GCA_017536845.1 Solobacterium sp.
ACAGCAAAGGAAAAAACATCCTGACGGTTAAGCCGGAAAGCTATCAGCGCGGCATGATCCTGCGGGACCTCTTCCATGTCTATGAGAAATCCGGTTCGGAAATTGACGTCGACTACCACAGCATCACGGAAATCAAGGCCTTCATCAAGGCCCACCCCTTCACATATACCGCTTCCGCCTTTGACATCACCCCATCCCCCAAGGCACCCTACGCAGCCGGAAAGCTCAGCCGCGCCACCGTTGACAACGCCCTGAACTGTCTGAACCAGATCCGCTATATCGCCGGTCTGAACCACGATGTGGCAAACGATGAGGAATACGAAAAGATGGTGCAGGCCGGCACCCTTGTCGATGCTGCCATCCGCAGCCTGACCCACTACCCCGGCCAGCCATCCGATATGGATGATGCCCTCTACCAGCTTGGTGCGTCCGGTGCCTCTTCTTCCAACCTCGCCGTGGGCTTTGGTTCCCTGCCTTCGTCAATCATCGGCGGCTGGATGTCTGACAGCGACGCCGGCAACATCGACCGTGTCGGCCACCGCCGCTGGTGTCTCAGCCCGGCCATGGGTGCCACCGGGTTCGGCAATGTGCAGTCCTATACCGGCATGTATGCCTTTGACAGAGACGGCCTGTTCCGCGGGCTTGTCTCCGCCTGGCCGGCCCAGAATACACCCATTCAGTACTTTGCGCATGATGACCCCTGGTCCTACAGCTCCGGCATCGCCGAATCCGGCAGCATCACCGTCACCATGAAGCGGGAAAACACCAATGAGACCTGGACTTTCAGCAAATCCTCCGTAGATGGATATTTCAACGTCGACAATGGCGGCTACGGCATCAACGGCTGCGTGATCTGGCGGCCAAAGGACATCACATACCATGCCAACGATGTCTTTGACATCACCATCAGCGGCCTGAAGAACGGCAAGGTGCACTACCACGTCACCTTCTTCGACCTCAGCCAGCCGGAAGACAGTGATTTCAACCCGGAAGAAGGAAACTACACAGGCTGGTATTACAGCAATGGCAGGGCTTACTGGTATGAAGACGGAAAACGCCAGGGCATTCCTGCCGATCACAAGTGCTTCTCCTATGACGGCAGCTTAAGGGGCAGAGAAATCTATGATCCGGAAAGCGACGGCTGGTACTGGCTGGATGTCATCTATGACGGCGCCAAGGCGGTAAACAAGGAAGTCTACATGCCTTACATCTACCAGGATGAAGCCGACCATCTCAGAGATGACGCCTGGATCAATGCGGTTGCTTCCCTGAGTACCCGCACATCCCCGGAAAACGTTGACCTGTCCGCCCAGATCGTCAAGGCCATCAGATGCCATGGCGGGGCCGGTTCCGGCAAGTGGGTGCGCTATGACAAAGACGGCCGCATGATCAAAGGCTGGTACACAGTTGAGGGCAGTGATATTGAACTGTATCCCGCCCAGGCAGGCAACACGTATTACTACGACAGACAGACCGGCCTGATGGCAAAAGGCAATACCACGATTGACGGGTACTCCTATTACTTCAACGAAGTCACCGGCGTCCTCGAGTGGTAAGCGACACTTCAAAGCTTCAAAAAAAGAGACTGGCAGTGCCGGTCTCTTTTCATGTGAATCTTCAGATATTTTTCTTTTTGACGGTGCGCAGCAAACGCAGGCTGTTCAGCACGCAGATCATGGCAACGCCGGTATCGGCGAAGATCGCCATCCACATGTTGGCAATGCCGAAAGCGCCGAGGATCAGGGTGCCGGCCTTGACCGCGATCGCGCCGTAGATATTCTCGTTGGCAATCCGCAGGATCCGCTTTGACGCATTGATCGCAAAGGGGACCTTGCTTACCTGGTCGTCCATCAATACGACATCCGCCGCTTCAATTGCCGCTTCCGAACCAAGCGCTCCCATCGCAAAGCCGACATCCGCTGCCGTAATGACCGGCGCATCATTGACGCCATCCCCGACAAAGGCGGTGATGCCCTTTGCGCAATAAGCCTGAACCTTGGCCACCTTATCCTGCGGCATGCAGGCGCCATAGGCTTCTTTACAGCCTGTTTCTTCCTTCGCCAGGTCGACAATCTCCTGCCGGTCACCGGAGACAATCACACATGTCCTGCCATTCTGCGTCATCTCCCTGACCGCCTCTTTGGCTTCTTCCTTGATCGTATCGGCCAGGATGATGCAGCCAAGATACTCATTGTCTCTGGCCGCATAGACCGCTGAGCCGGCCTTTGTGCACTCTGTACAGGCAATCCCGTAATCACGCATGAGCTTCTCATTGCCGGCCAGGATCTGATGGCCTTTGTACATGCATACGATGCCGCGGCCGGGAATTTCCCGGACATCGCTTACAAGAGTATCATCGATCTGTCTGCCGTAGGCTTCCTTGACCCCTTCCGCAATCGGATGATGGGAATAGCTTTCCGCATAGGCCGCACATTCCAGCAGCTCACTGCTTCCTTCGGTATGAATGACCCTGAACTTCCCGGATGTCAGCGTACCGGTCTTGTCCATGATGACATTTTCAATCTTTGCAATGCTTTCCACAACATTGGCCCCCTTGACCAGGATACCGGCGGAAGAAAGGCCGCCGATGCCGGCAAAGAAGGACAGCGGGATGGAAATCACCAGTGCACAGGGACAGGAGATGACCAGGAACGTACATGCCCGGCGTACACCTTCCTGAACACCCAGGCCCATCAGGCTGACGATGACAGCGACGGCAATGGCCGCAAAGACAACAGCCGGCGTATAAACACGGGAGAACTTCGTGATGAAGTTTTCCTGCGATGCCTTCCGGTTTTCCTGGTTTTCCACCAGATCCAGAATTCTGGCCACCGTGCTTTCCGTATAGACCTTTGTGACCCTGATTTCCAGGACGCCGGACTGGTTGATGGAACCGCTGATGACCTCATCTCCCGGATCAACATCCACCGGCTTTGCCTCGCCGGTCAAAGACGCAGTATCCAGGGTTGCCGAACCGCCTGTTACTACACCATCCAGAGGAATCCGCTCACCTGGTTTTACGCGTACGGTTTCACCGACCCTGATATCTTCAGGATCTGTCTGCAGCCATGTGCCATGGCGCAGCACTTCGGCATGGTCGGCCCGGATGTTCATCAGGTCGCCGATCGACTTCCGGCTTCTTCTGACGGCCAGATCCTGGAAGTATTCACCGATCTGGTAAAACAGCATGACGCCGGCCGCTTCGGAGTAATCGCCCAGATAAATGGCTGCGATGGTTGCAACAGCCATCAGGAAATGTTCATCAAACAGCTGGCCCCGGCCGATGCCTTTGAATGCCTTCAGAAGCACGTCATAGCCCAGGATCAGGTAGGAAACAAGCATGATGCATGTCCTTGGCATGCCGTTGAAAAGCAGGCCTGCGGCAAACAGGACAGCCCCGGCAGACAGACGCATCAACATGACCTTGTCCCTGTTGTCTTCCCGTTTTTCTTCCCGGGCGATTGCCTTTCTTTCATATGCTGTGACTTCAGCATCCGGTTCCTCCCGGCTGACCGTCTTCAGGATTTCCTCATGGACATGTGCCTGCTGTGCCGGATCGCATTCATACTGCAGAGTGCTGTTCATGAAGCTGATGTTTACGGCATGCACGCCGGCAATTCCGGCCAGCTTTCCTTCCAGCCTGGCGGTACAGTCGGCACAGTCGATACCGGTGATGGCATACATATAGGACGCATCACCCTTCTGCATCTCATGATGTTCGTGATGTTCATGGTCTTCATGTTCTTCATGATGGTGCTTGTGGCCAAGGGAAGTCATGACTGCATCAGGCTCTTCCTTTGCAATCAGTGCTCTGACCTTTTCTTCCATCTCCCTGCCTGCATCATGATCACAGTCATAGACGAGTTTCTCATTCATGAAGGAAAGGGAAACATTGCTTAAGCCTTCAATATCTGCAATCTTCCGTTCCAACTTTGCCGCACAGTCGGCGCAGTCAATGCCGGTCACCCTGAACATGTAGGTTGCTGTTTCTTCATGGTCATGATGGTGTTCCTCATGGTCATGATGGCATTGGCAGGCATCATGTTCTTCATGATCGTGATCCTCATGGCAATGACATTCCTCATGCTCTTCATGATGATGGTCATGTTCTTCATGATGGTGCTTGTGGCCAAGGGAAGTCATGACTGCATCAGGCTCTTCTCTGGCAATCAGTGCCCTGACCTTTTCTTCCATTTCCCTGCCTTCATCATGATCACAGTCATAGACGAGTTTCTCATTCATGAAAGAAAGGGAAACATTGGTTAAGCCTTCAATATCTGCAATCTTCCGTTCCAGCTTTGCCGCACAGTCGGCGCAGTCAATACCGGTGATCTGAAATCTGTATGTCGCTGTTTCCATAAACATTTCCTCATTTGAACAATTGTTCAAGTATTAATATAAGCATTTTCACCACTGCCGTCAATGCCTGTATGACAAAAGATCGTATTTGCGGTAAGATTTTTGATGCAGAAGGAGAAGACACCATGCTGAAAACAAACTGGCATACCCATACCAACCGATGCGGCCACGCCGTGGGGACTGATGAAGAATACGTAAAAAACGCAATTGCCGCCGGCGTAAAGACCCTCGGCTTCAGTGACCATGCTCCTTACCGGGTTCCGTACCGTCCGGAACGGATGGATTATTCTGAATATGGGGAATACAAGGCTTCGGTGCTGAACCTGAAGAAGAAATACAGAGATCAGATTGATATTTATCTTGGCATGGAGGTTGAGATGTACCCGACGGAATGGGAAGATCTTTGCCGCTATCGGAAAGAACTTGATTACTGCATCCTTGGCCAGCACAACATCTCCCTGGACAGGGACAGTTCCTACGGCATCACCGATCCGGATACGCTGAAGCGGTATGTCGACCGCATTGAAGAAGCCTGTCAGAGAGGTTTATGTGATTATATCGCCCACCCGGATGTATGCATGTACAGCTATCCGGTCATGGATGAATCGGTACGGGCAACTGCCGCAAGAATTGCCGACATTTCCATCCGCTATGACATGCCGGTTGAGCTCAACTGCGGTTCCGGCGTCCGGGAAGGCAAAAGAAGATATGATGATGGAATACGGTATTCCTACCCGACAAGGATGTTTTTTGAGGAATTTGCGAAAAGGCAGTGCAAGGTTGTCATCGGCCTTGACATCCATGACCCTGCCCTCTTCCTGACCGACAAGTATATCAATCGGGCACTGGCCGTCATCGAAGGCCTTGGCTGCAATGTGGTTGAAGACTATGACCTGATTGCCGCGGCCGCAAAGCGCAAGGCAGAGATGTTCTGATGGATGCTCTGCGCAACCACGGCATTCCGTTTGAAGAGGACATTTACGGGTACTCCTTCCATGGAAGCCCCGTGCTGATTATTCTGTTGAAGGATGATGCGGCGCAGGCAATCACGGAAAAAACCCGGGGCCGGGGCATATATGATCTGTCTTCCGCATTTCCGGCAGATGCGCCGCTGCCGGAAAGCATTTATCTTAAAAGTGAGGAAAGCTACTATCTCACCCGTTTCAGCGGGATTGACAAAATGGAGGACAGGCTTGTCATCCATATCTTCGAGTGCAGGCCGCTGTATTTTGCGGCAGGTGAACTGCTGCAGCGGACGCTGCTGAAAACGGACGGGACAGGCTGGTTATTCCGGTGAATCAGTTCAGGCACGGATTTCCGTGTCTTTTTTTCATATGCAAAGAATGCTTCTGAAACCTGTGATTTGTAGAATCCGGACAAACAGCATGACTAATCCGAAATCACCGGCAAGGGCACAAGTGACACATGTTGGGTTTCGGCTTTTTTGAACATGCGCTATTATGGCATTTCCAGGTAAGATAAGGCATGTTTTTGTTTGCTGTGCCAGCGAAATGCACTATAAACAAGGCTGTAAAATGCTGAGGGCGCTGCCCTCAGGCTCCCGGGGTTTTCTTACGGTAGAAGCTCAACCAAAGTGAAGTGAGGTTCAGATGAAGAACATTCGCCTTATGTTGTGCCTCTATTGAAATGTGTGCTGTCGGATTGTGTGTCGCCAATGACAGCCAGATGCTCTCTTGAGACTTCTGGTCTACGATTTGCATCCATGAATAGCTTTATAAGCTCACCAGAGAGCCTGTATGCGTCATCTATACATACGATTGTTCCGCAAAATACAGGCCTGATCTGCGGCCTTAGTGTTCAATAATTGGTCAAAAATGTACTTGGATACCCTTGCCGATCAGTCCGGATTAGCCATGCCGTTCAGTCGGATTAATCATGCCGCTCGTCCGGATTCTGCACTGTGATTCCGCCCTGAAATGTCAGGAATTTCATGGCCTTCCGGCCTGTGTCGTGATTTCTCAGCAGGATTGATCTGAAAACCATCAGCCGGCAATGATGCTGCCGTTTCTTCATGCCGAAAGCTTCATGTACCTGTGCATACAGAAAAAGGCTCACGCCTTCAGTCCTGCCTGATGATGTGAGCCTTTTATGATATTCAGCTGTCAGTCAAGATCTTCGCCGTTGGAAGCGATGACCTTCTTGTACCAGAAGAAGGAATCCTTCCTGCTTCTGGCCATGGAACCCTTGCCTTCATCATCCATGTCGACATAGATGAAGCCGTATCTCTTCCTCATTTCACCTGTACCGGCGGAAACAACGTCAATGCAGCCCCAGGTGGTGTAGCCGATCAAGTCAACACCGTTGGCCAGTGCCTTGTCCATTGCCTCAATGTGCAGGCGGTAGTAATCGATTCTGAACGGGTCATGGATGGAGCCGTCTTCTTCCACCTTGTCGTAAGCGCCCAGGCCGTTTTCAACGACCATCAGCGGCAGATGATAACGGTCATAGATCATTTCCAGATAGTACTGCAGGCCGTCCGCATCGGTTGCCCAGCCCCAGTCGCTGTATTTCAGATATTCATTCCTGGCGCCAAGCGAGAAGTTGCCGCCGACCATGTCGGAAACCTTATGGGTGGTGACGAGGTTGGACATGTAGTAAGAGAATGTATACATGTCAACAGTGCCTCTTGCCAGATCATCCAGGTCATCTTCCGTGATGTCGAGCTTGACGTTGTGGTCGTTCCACAGTCTTGTGCAGTAGGAACCGTACGCCCCCAGGCACTGGACGTCAGAGCAGTAGAAGATGTTCTTTTCCCAGGCATATCTGTTGGCCAGGATATCCTTGGGGTCACAGGTAGCCGGATACCAGGTAATGCCGCAGATCATGTTGCCGATCATGTTCGACGGGTCAATGGCATGGCCGATCTGGACAGCCTTGGCGGATGCGACAAACTGATAGTGCAGATGCTGGTAGGCATTCTGAATTTCAATCGTACTGGAGCTGACCAGCTTAGCAAGGCGCTTGATCAGGGAAGACTGCCCGCTTAACAGGGTGTCATCGGCTGATGGGATCGGTGTTATTCTGCGGCTTCCTTTGCCTTCCCGCATCGCAATCGATAATAGGGTAATATTGTATTCCATGATATCGCCGTTCTTCATGTTTCGAAGCACTTCGCCAAAGGTGTTAAAACCGGCAGATGGCGCAAGCTTCTGGAATGGGGTGAGCTCTACATTGACAAACTTTTCCCAGAACAGTTTGCGCACATAGCAGGAATAAAGCAGAATCGCCTGTGGGTCAAACCGCTGAATCTGCGCAAGTCTGCGGTTTACCTCATCCAGAATACCGGATGGATTGCCAAAAGTAAGATATATATCCCAGCCATTCAGCACCGAACCGGCAAGCAGTAAAGAGCCATCCTCATTGACCGTATTGGTATGGCGAAGAATTTCCTCATCGCCTACATAAGCCGCAATCGGGAATTCATTGGTATTATCGACAAAGTCTTCATCAACTGCGATATTCAGATACCGACGGTAAATCTCCGCAGCAGGAATTCCGTTGATTTCCTTCAGGAGGTTTCCTTCGGCGCTGGTGATCTTGAACGGCATGCCAAGCTTTTCCCAGCCGGCAGATTTTGCGGCTTCAATATGGAAATCCTTGCCAAGATACTGAATCACAATACAGGCTTTGGGATAAATCTTTCCATCTGCCATCACAAACGCGTTCGCAAGATCTGCATCATGGTTGCCTGCGTAGCCGCCAAAGATGGTAATGGATGGATCGCAGTGTTTCAGCTCCTCATACATTTCCAGCGTATTCAGTAACGCGCCTGGCAATAGCAGTTCAGCCGCTTTCAGATCCGCAGCCAGCTTGGAATCTAGTTCTTCCCGGATACGGGAGCCGATAGTCCGTTCTTTTCCAGCCAGTCCATCATAAATGGAAACCTGAATCTCCGTGCACTCAAACGCAAGGCAGGAAACCAATATTCCCTTTTCCATCAGTCTTCCTTCCTTGATTTCACCGCCGGATTCGGTTCCTACTACGTGACACCCTGGAAATTCGGATGCTAAAAACTCCATCAGCCGAATTAACATTGGCTGATTGGAAATACCGGTATAAATATGAAACAGCAGTTTCTGGTCTGTTCCC
>JAFWCP010000510.1 GCA_017536845.1 Solobacterium sp.
CCTCCATGCCATGGTCACGCAGGCGGGAGGCAACGGATTCAGCCAGCACAAAGCAGACCGGCCGGATCTCCTCGGCGGAAACAACATCATGGATCAGCGTCATCGCGTTGCCGACGGACTTGACCGGCGGGGCTTCCGCGCTGCCGGCAACCTCGGAGGGGTCTTCACCGTTGGCAAAGGCGTGAATCATCACCCCGGCTGCCCCCATTGCTTCCTTCAGATACGAAACCGGGTAGCAGGCCAGTTCCCCGACGGTCAGGATGCCGCGGCTGTGCAGTTTGCGGTTGGTTGCCGGGCCGACATACAGCAGGTCCTGCACCGGCCTCGGCCAGACGAGCTGCCGGTAATTCTGCCGGGTGATATGGGTGATGCCGAAGGGTTTGCGCAGGTCGCTGCCGAATTTGGCAAAGACCTTGTTGTACGAAACACCGATGGAAACCGTCAGGCCGATTTCACGCAGGACGCGCTGCTGGATCTTTTCGGCAGCGCTCATTTCGTCGCCGATCAGCCGGCCGGAATCGGTCAGATCAATCCATGCCTCATCCAGGCCGAAGGATTCCACCCGGTCGCTGTATTCCCGGTAGATGTCCTTGACCAGCGAGGTGTAGTAAGTATAGTCATCATAGGACGGCGGGATGATCAGCAGCTGGGGGCACTTGTCATAGGCTTCCCGCAGGCTCTCGCCGGTCTTGACACCGGCCTTTTTGGCGAGGTCGTTTTTCGCCAGGATGATGCCGTGACGTTTTTCTTCATGGCCGCCGACCGCCATCGGCACATCACGCAGGGCCGGGAACTTCATTTCCTCAATCTGTGCGTAGCAATGATCGATATCGGCGTGCATCACGATCTTCTCTTTCATCACAAATCTCCCTGTAAACAGCATAAACTGTGCGCCGGGATTTTGCAAGTGCAACATTTTTGCAAAAAAGATTGCTATTTCGTAGCATATCGGCTATACTGTGCACGAGGTGGTCCCATGGAACTCAAAGATATTATCCAGATGTATCAGAAGAAAACCGGCATCAGCGACAGTGAAATCGCCCGCCGGCTGCAGGTGGCCAGAAGCACCGTTGTGCGCTGGTCAACCGGTGATATTAAGACCGTCAGCCCGGAAATCGGCCGGCGGCTGTCCGACCTGGTAGGCTATGACGTCCCCCAGCTGCTCAAGGGCATCCCCGTCTCCGGCAGGCTGCCGATCCTTGGCTATGTCAAGGGCGGCTATGACATGTTTGCCCAGGAGAATTATCTCGGGGAAGAATCCGTCCCTCTTGAAGACAGCCAGAAAGGCGACTACTTTCTGAAAGTCGAAGGCAATTCCATGAACGGCTTAGGCATCATGGACGGTTCGCTGGTGCTGGTCCATAAGACCGATGTCGTTGAAAGCGGCGAAATCGCAGTCGTCATGGTCGGCGACGAAGTCACCGTCAAACGCGTCATTCTGCGCCGCGGCATGATGGCGCTTGAAGCGGCCAACCCGGCTGTCGAGAACCGTTATTTTTCCGCCCGTGAGGTGCATGATCTGCCAGTGCGCATCATCGGCCGTGTCCTTTACGTCAAGACATATTTCTGAACAGAGAATCCTGTTCACTGGTTTCCATACAGCAGCAGACGGCTGTTCCTGCGGGACAGCCGTCTGTTGTCTTCTTCTGTTGTCTTCTGTTATCATCCCTTGAGCGGATGGCTGGAAATCATAAAGGTGCGGAAATCCTCCTCACCCGGGGCCGGCTTGCGCAGGATGATCGTATCCAGCACGTCGTAGCCCAGCTTGCGGTAGAAGGAAATCATCAGGGTATCGCGCGGTGAGACGGCCGCAAAGCCGCCGAACTCCTTTTCGGCATGCCTGTACAGCATGGTTGCCAGCCCCCGGCGGCGCATCTCCGGCTTTACATACAGCGCCCGCAGTTCTCCTTTTGATGCAATCAGGTAGCCCAGGAAGCGCCCTTTGTCGCTTACAGCATAAATAACGCTGTTATGCAGGCTGTTTTCCAGATCCTGTTCCGCATCTTCCGCTTCCATGCCGCTGAAATCCGCATGCATGAAGGTCAGGTTGCGGAAATTGCCGTCCCCGACCCTGACAATCCGGTATTCCGGCTTTGCCTGTCTGACCGGCTCTTTTTTCTTAGGGATATGGGTATAGACGGTCCGGGGATCCAGGTCTTCGTATTCAATGCCGCGGGCTTCGCACCACTCGATGGCCTTGACCCGGTACCAGCCTTCCTCGAAATCATACCACTGGTCTTCCAGGCCAAGCCTTTCCAGCGTTGCCCGGAACCGGCGGTAGACGCCCTTGCCGTGAAGGCTGTTGTTCAGCCATTTCCGGTCTTCGTCATCTTCCTGCGCTTCGGCAAACGCGGTCATGATTTCATAGGTATCAATCTCATCCCTTACCGGCAGCGCAATCAGTTCGGCCAGGTCATATTCTTCCTGATCATCATCATAGCCATAGCTGTCATCACGCTTTGCGCCGGGCGTGACAACCGCCCGGTCATAGGGGGAATAGTAGTAATACGGTTCCTGCCGGGCATCTTCAAATGCTTCGGCAATATCATCAATATTGACAACTCTCATAAAACAAGATCCTCCACCAGCCGGCAGGCAATGCGCACACAGTCAGCGCAGTCGCACAGCATCTTTCCGGTCTCAATGCCCTTGATGTCACGGCAGCGCAGGGCGCCGGCTTCTTCTTCAAAACGCTTCACCATCTGCCTTGTCGTGAGATAGGTTGTCCCTTTGGAACTTCCCTTCTGCATATCGGCGGTACTGTTTTTCAGGCCGGCCGCCATGACCGCCCCGCACAAAGCACCGCAGGTACTCTTCGTGCAGCCCATGCCGCCGCCAAAACCTTCGGAAATCACGAAAGCCGTCTTTTCATCCAGGCCCAGATCTTCACAATACGTGCATACAACTGCCTGGGCACAGTTGTAGCCGTTCAGCCTTCGCTTGTCTACCGCAATCTCTTCTCTGCTCATTTTGTCCTCCAATCAGAAAAAGCCGCCACAAATGACGGCTTTATTGCTTGCATCAATCAGTTCTTTCTGAAGAAGCCGGGAATTCCGTCATCATCAGATCCGAAATCAGGCTCATCATCCACTGCCGTGGAAGCATTGCTGTTCTTCGCAGCCTGCGCGTTGTTCGCCGCATTGTTCTGGTTCAGCGCTTCCGGCTTCGGCAGGTCAAAACCTGTCGCGATGACGGATACGATAATGGAATCACCGATCTTGTCATTGATCGCAACACCGAAGATGATGTCAATATCATTGCCGGCAGCTTCACGGATATAATCGACTGCTTCACTGGCGTCATATGCGGATATGCTTGTGCCGCCGGTGACGTTGATGATCGCACTCTTTGCGCCGTTGATCTGCGCTTCAAGCAGCGGAGACTGGATGGCTCTTTCAGCCGCTTCCCTTGCCTTGTCTTCGCCGTCTGCCATGCCGATGCCGAACAATGCACTGCCCTGGCCTTCCATGACCGACTTGATATCCGCAAAGTCAAGGTTGATCATTGCCGGAACTGCAATCAGATCGGTAATGGTCTGGACACCCTGACGCAGAATGTTGTCAGCTTCCTTGAAGGCTTCTTCAAACGGAATATGTCCGATGACCTGCAGAACCTTGTTATTGGAGATGATAATCAGGCTGTCTACATACTCTTTCAGCTGTTCGAGACCCTGTTCAGCCTGAACCATTCTCTTTCTTCCTTCAAACGAGAAAGGCTTGGTGACGATACCGACTGTCAGGCAGCCGAGCTCCTTTGCGATCTTTGCGAACAGCGGGGATGCACCTGTGCCTGTGCCGCCGCCAAGACCGGCTGTCAGGAAGATCATGTCAGCGCCTTCCATTGCCTTGCGGATTGCGTCTTCGCTCTCTACAGCAGCCTTGCGTCCGTTGTCGGGATTGCCGCCTGCGCCGAGTCCTTCTTTGCCAAGCTGGATCTTGTTCGCAACAGGGGACACATCCAGTGCCTGCAGGTCTGTGTTTGCTACATAAAATTCTACGCCCTGCACGCCTTCCTGAACCATGCGGTTCACTGCATTGGATCCAGCGCCGCCTACCCCGAATACCTTAATTTTCGCAACCTGGTTGTAAATTAAATCTGCCATAACGTTTTACCTCACCGTTCACCTATCTACCTTATTCTTTCCTTCCAGAAATAAACCTCTCAGCTTGTTTGTAAGAGTATCTTCCTTTGTTCCTTCGGGCTTCTTTTCCCGATAGGATACTGCTCTTATGAACGCTTCCATGTCCAAGCTGTCGTCTGTCTCGCCGTGGAGAGGCAGTTTATCCTGATAAGCATAGAATAGTCCAAGGCAGGCACTGAGACCGGCATTCCTGCCGCCCAGCGTTTCGGGGATATATACCCTTGTTTCAACGCCTAAACGCGCCTGTAAAAGGTCACTGAGACCGGCAGTCTCGCCACCTTCACCCGTAATCATAACAGCAGTTGCCCCCGCTTGCAAGATTGGAATGCATGTTTTTTCAATTCCGCTGACCCAGATTTCCACATTTTCACGGATACACTCGGCCAGCTGGGCTTCTGTGATTGTTCTGGTGACATCATTTTCCGCCCAGATATGCACGGGATTGTTTGTAAAGACAGGTTCGTTCAGATTGATACTGTATTTTACAAGTTCTACCGCCGCCTCGATATCAAGACCATACTTGTCGGTCAGAGCCCTGGCGATATTGCCGATGCCAAACGGCACCACCGTGGCTGTTGTCAGCCGGCCCTTGCGCATCAGCCCCAGCGTCGTCGACTCCCTTTCCATCTTCAGCACGATCACCTGATGGTTGACCGCCTGTTCGAAGATGGCCGCTTCCTTGCCTGCGGCATAGACATCCAGGAAGATATCCTTGACGGAAAGGCCCGCCTTTTCAATGCAGGCGACAAGGTCATAGGAGAATTTCCGATCAGCGCACAGGACATCGATTTCCACCGTCATCTGCGACGCCTTTTCATCCACCGGCACCCGCCGTGAAGCAATGCCGTTCACCGTATAGCGGATCGGCACCGTCTGGATCAGGGCATAGTCCCTGCCGATATCCATCTGTTCGGCAATCCGCAGTGCCTTGTTGACATCGGAAAAGCCGACTTTCTCTTCAATGCCGTCAATCAGTACTGTCGAGGTGAAAGGATAACGCTTCATCCGGTAGGACGGCATGGCGATCAGAACCTTTTTGATATCCGCGCTGATCATTTTGGAAGTGTTGGCAACTGCCGTCTTCACCGCGGCTACCAGTCCTTCAGGATCCACCACGCCGTTATAGGTAACAGCATTGGTGGGAATACGCTCCACCTTCAGAATATTGAATCGTGTATTAAAAAACTCACCGATTACCAGGCGAACTTCATGGTCACTTGCTTCCAGAGCTGCATAAATCTGTTTTTCGTTCACCGTTCTCCCCTCCTAGTATGGGCAATATTTTATCATTTTTCTTTCCTTTTTACTAAAAAACAGGCAAAGGAAAAACAAAAACTCGCCAAATCATAAACATTTTACATGATCATACGCAGAAAACAACCGGCAGTTCAGCGATTTCCTGCCTTTTTTGCATCTTTTCTCTGTCTCCGTCTAAACTTTTCCATATTTGCATTGCCAAAACCTCCGATCCGTGTTAGAATCTTCGGGCATTGTGTGAAGGAGGTTATCGTAAATGTCAAGAGTATGTCAGGTATCCGGTAAGAAAGCATTATCCGGCAACAGACGTTCGCATTCCATGCACGCTTCCAGACGCAGATGGAACGTTAATCTTCAGAAGGCTCATATTATTGTAGACGGAAAGCCGACTGTTGTGCGCGTTTCCGCCAGAGCTCTGAGAAGCATCAAAAAAGGAAAGAACGTTAAGCAGGCTGCATAAGAAAAGACCTCTTTCGCAAGAGATCTTTTTTTCTTTTTCTAACCGCTGCAGCGGATCAGCAGGATCTTCCCGGCATGGACCGTGACAATCCCCTCTTCACCGATGATCTCGTTGGAAACAGCGTAGATGTCGGCTCGTGTGATGGTCCTTTCCTTCAGCGGGTACTGCACATTTTCCAGACTGACCACAGCTGTATCATCAGTAAAGACGGACAGATATCTGTAGCCGTCTTTTCTGATGGCGTAACGTCCGGGGCCTAAGGCTTCGATGCACTGGTCCGGTTCGAGGATCGAAACCGTCCCGGGATGCTTCATGCACAGGGCGAGGTTCACCAGGGTATGGTCAATCCGCTTCCCCAGTGCCCCGCAGAAATACACCCGTGTGCAGCCGATTGCCAGGGCCTGGTTCAGGGCCGCTTCCGAATCGGTGTCATCCTTTACCGGATTCAGCCTGACCACCTTTTTGCTGGATGCCTCGATCCTTTCCATCTCCTGCCTGCTGACCGAATCAAAATCACCGATGGCAAGATCCATGGCGATGCCTTTTTCGGCAAGGACCAGGGCACCCCGGTCAGCGCCGATATACAGCACATCGTCAAGCAGCGGGATTTCCTTCGCCAGTCCTAACGCGATCAGCGCTGTCAGAGACATAGCGAAGCCACTCTTTCTTCAATGTCGCCCTTAAAGACATAGCTGCCGGCCACCAGCACATCGGCGCCGGCTTCGGCACACTTCCGGCCGGTGACATCATTGATGCCGCCGTCCACCGAAATCAGGGCATTGCTGCCGGAATCCTTCAGCATTGCCTTCAGCGCGGCAATTCTGCCGGGCGCGTTTTCATTGAACTTCTGGCCGCCGAAACCGGGTTCGACCGACATGATCAGAAACAGATCCGCTTCCTTCAGGAAAGGCTTCAGGGTTTCCAGGGAAGTGCCGGGCTTGACGGAAAGGCCTGCCTTTAGGCCACGCTCATGGATATGCCTGATCAGCTCGTGGATTTTCTCATCAGTTTCCACAGCTTCCTGGTGGAAGGTGATCCACTCCGCCCCGGCATCCGCAAAGACGTCGGCATAGAAAGCCGGATCCTTTACCATCAGGTGCACATCCTTGGTCAGCGTGGAAATACGGCAGAAAGCCTTCAGGATGTCCGGTCCGAAGGACAGGTTCGGCACGAAATTGCCGTCCATGACATCAAAGTGAAGCCATTCTGCCTGAGAACGTTCCAGCGCTTCGCACTGCTTCTTCATTTCCGTAAAATCAAGGGATAAAACCGAGGGTGCTGTAATCATCAGTACTTTTCCTTTCTGTTCTGTATCATTTCAAGAACGGCCAGATAATTCTGATACCGCACAAGCGGGATTTTTTTCTGTTCCACGGCGGCCTTTACGGCACAGCCGGGCTCATTCTGATGCACGCAGTCGTTGAACCGGCACTGCCCGAGATACGGCTCAAAGTCAAGCATGCAGGCATCCAGTTCCTTTTCTTCGATGCGGCTGAAATCCAGCGAACTGAAGCCGGGCGTATCCGCGACCAGGCCGCCGGCCACTTCATGCAGCTCATTGTGGCGGGTCGTGTGCTTGCCTCGCCCAAGAGCTTTGGAAATCTCCTGCGTCTGCAGCCGGAACGAAGGTTCCAGGGTGTTGAGCAATGTACTCTTGCCGGCGCCGCTCTGGCCGGTCAGGACCGAGATCTTTTCTTTCAGGACGGCGGCAACCTGCTCATCCGCCTGCATCATGCTTGTGCGGATGACCGGCATGGCCGAGTGTTCATATTCCTGGATCCGTGCTTCCGTATCTTCGCTGATGTCGAGATCGCACTTGGTGACAATCAGCACCGGCATGATGCCCGCATGCCTGATGAGCATGCTCAGCCGGTCAACCAGCACCGCTGAAAAATCGGGATCCCTGACGCTCATGACGATCAGCGCCTGGTCGACATTGCAGACATAAGGCCGGTAAAGGCGGTTGCGGCGGGGCATGATCTTCTGCACGACCCAGCGTCCGTCGGTAAATTCGGCTTCCACCAGGTCACCGGCGGCCGGAGCGTCCTGACGGCGTACCTTGCCCATCAGGATGGCGTCATAGCGCTGCCCGTTTTCGTCCATCAGCCTGTACTGGCGGGAAACGATCTTGATAATTCTGGCTATCATTCCGTGATGCCTCAGTAATAGTAGAGGACGACAAAGTTGTCTTCCTTCTGAATATATTCGGTATTGACCCCGGGGGTGACATCGACGACGACGCCGACCTGGACAGCATCCAGCTCTTCCGGCGACATCTGCGTCGTATCACGGTTGGAGGTCCGTACGACCACGCCCATATCCTCAAGATAGCTGACCGCTTCCGGCACCGGCATGTTGATGATGGCTTCGGGGATGATCACGGAGGAATACTGGGAGTAGACCAGGCGGATCTCCATCGGGGTATCGGGATTGTAGAGGATATTGGGCTCAAGAAGCTCCTGACGGATGATCGTGCCGCCGGGTTCGTCCGATTCCTCGGCCACGGCATCCAGGGTGATGTTGTCATAGTCACCACGCTTTTCGGGATTGCGCCGGCTCAGGATTTCCTGTGCTTCGGTGATCTTCATGCCGATAAAGCTGCGCATGGTAACGCCGATGCCGCTGGAAACGACGATATCCACGACATCGCCTTCCTGCACTTCGGTGCCGACCTCAGGATCGCTGGACAGGATCAGCCCCATCTCCGTCCCTGTGGTCAGGACATAGCGCACCTCATCGATATCCAGCCCCATCTCCTGCAGCGTGCTGCGGGCCTGGTTGATGGTCATTGATTCCAGATCCGGCACCCGCAGAGGCTCCGGCTCGCCGAAGTCAACAATTCCCATGGAGACAAGGGCAAAGAAGATGCCGCCGACCACGACGACGGAAAGCAGGATTGCCACCACTGTCGTCAGCAGCCGGTTGTTGCGGCGGACGGACGGGTTGACCTCGTTCCTTGACGTGGTGTTCTTCGGGGAAGCCTCAGGCTTTCTGACTTCGGTGGTCTCAGCCGGTTTCTGGGCCGGTTCATCGATGACCAGGCGCGGTTCGAGCGCTCTTTCCGGCAGCATGCATGTCTTTAAATCCATCAGCATCTCATCGGCCGAACGGTATCTCTGCTCGGGCCGCTTGGCGGTGGCCCGGGTGATGATGTTGGCAACCGACTGAGGCACCATGACATTGATCTGGCGGATATCCGGGAACGGGTCACGCAGCTGCTTCAAAGCAACCTGGACGGCCTGTTCCGCCTTGAACGGGACATCCTTGGCCAGCATTTCAAACAGCACGATGCCCATCGCGTAGATGTCCGACTGCGGGGAAGCGGTTTCGCCCTTGGCAAGCTCAGGCGCCAGGTAATGCACCGAA
>JAFWCP010000511.1 GCA_017536845.1 Solobacterium sp.
TGCCCATCTTGATGCCGTTGGAGCCAAGGATCATGCCCTGGTGGACGAGTTTGGCAAACGGTTCTTTCACCGGCACAAGCCCCTTGTCATACAGGAAGTTGTTCCACATGCGGCTGTAAAGCAGGTGGCCGACCGCGTGCTCCGGACCGCCGACATACAGGTCGACTGGCATCCAGTGCTTTAAGAGTTCGTAATCCGCAAACATCTTATCGTTATCGGGGTCAATATAACGCAGGAAGTACCAGCTTGAGCCGGCCGAGCCGGGCATCGTGCTTGTTTCGCGCTTACCCTTGCGGCCGTCGATTTCGACGTTGACCCAGTCAGTTGCCTTATCCAGCGGGGATGCCCCGGACTTTGAAGGCTTGTAGTCATCGAGTTCCGGCAGGATCAGCGGCAGCTGTTCCAGCGGCAGAGCAACCATATCGTCGTTATCGAAATGAACAACCGGGATCGGCTCGCCCCAGTAACGCTGACGGGCGAAGATCCACTCGCGCAGACGGTAGTTGACCTTTTCCTTGCCGAGGCCTCTTTCCTCAAGCCAGGCGATCATGGTATGGATGGCATCTTCCTTGTTCATGCCGTTGATGAAGCCGGAGTTGATGTGCAGGCCGTCGTCGACATAGGCTTCCACGCTGACGTCGCCGCCTTCGAGCACCGGGATGATCTCCAGGTTGAACTTCTTTGCGAATTCATAGTCACGGGTATCATGGGCAGGAACCGCCATGATGGCGCCGGTGCCGTAGGTGGCAAGGACGTAGTCGGAAATCCAGATCGGGATCTTCTTGTCATTGACCGGATTGACAGCGTAAGCGCCGGTGAAGACACCGGTCTTGTCCTTGTTGAGTTCGGTTCTTTCAAGATCGCTCTTGGTCGCGCACTGCTTCACGTAGGCTTCTACCGCCTCTTTGCATTCCGGCGCCGTGATCTTTTCGACAAGCCTGTGTTCCGGTGCCAGGACACAGTAGGTTGCGCCGAACAGGGTATCGCAGCGGGTTGTAAAGACGGTGAACTCATCATCGGTGCCGTCTACCTTGAAGGTGACATGGGCGCCGTATGAGCGGCCGATCCAGTTGCGCTGCATTTCCTTTGTGCTCTCCGGCCAGTCGATTTCATCGAGGCCTTCCAGCAGGCGGTCTGCATACTTGACGATGTCGATGACCCACTGCTTCATGTTCTTGCGGACAACCGGGAAGCCGCCGCGTTCCGACTTGCCGTCGATGATTTCGTCGTTGGCAAGGACGGTGCCGAGTTCTTCGCACCAGTTGACCGGCATGTCGACGCACTTGGCCAGGCCGTCTTCAAACAGGAGCTTGAAGATGTACTGCGTCCACTTGTAATACGAAGGATCGCAGGTCGAGATCAGTCTGTCCCAGTCGTAGGAGAAACCGATGTTCTTGAGCTGATGCAGGAAGATTTCGATGTTCTTCTTCGTAAAGCCGTCCGGATGATTGCCGGTATTGATGGCGTACTGTTCCGCCGGCAGGCCGAAGGAATCAAATCCCATCGGGTGCAGGACGTTGTACCCTTCCATTCTCTTCTTTCTTGAGACGATGTCTGTTGCCGTATAGCCTTCCGGGTGGCCGACATGCAGGCCGGCTCCGCTGGGATACGGGAACATATCGAGCGCATAGAACTTGGGTTTCGAGAAATCCCTGATATCGGTTTTGAATGTCTTGTTCTCTTCCCAGTAACGGCGCCATTTCGCTTCCACTTCCTTGTGATTGTAAGCCATGTATTCCCTCCTTCACAAATATAAAACGTCCTTGTCTAAGGACGTTATTCACGCGGTACCACCTTAGTTCATGATGAATTCCATGCATCATGCGCTTGTTCCGGTTTAACGCACCGGGGACGTCCGCTAAGAAGCTGAGTCACCGCTTTCTTCCGTAACGGGTTTCACCTGCCCCCGTCTCTCTGCAACGTCTGTTGTCGGCTACTGGTCTTCCTCAGACACGGTGCAACTATCATAGCACAAACGGATTCGTTTTCAAAAAGATTATTTCGATAGTCCGTAAAGATCCTCAACAAAATAGGTAGGATAATTGATCTGGGTGATGCCGGACTCTTCCAGATCCCGGCCCAGCGAGACGTATATGGTCTCGATGCCGACATTCTTGGCCGGCAGGATGTCACGTTCGATATCCATGCCGACAACAACAGCATCTTCCGGCGCAAAGGACATATAACGGATCGCCATCCGCAGCAGTTCTTCCGAACCCATGCCGAAATGGATGGCCTTGACGCCGGAAGCATATTCCAGCATCTTGATGACGGCGCCGTTGCCGATATCGAGATCGCCATGATGGTACTGAATCCGGCGGTCATCGGTGGAAAACAGCAGGGCGCCTTTATGAAGGGCGTTGAGCGCATCGCAGTAGTCCTGATAGGTCAGGTTGGTATTCATGCCGACAAACAGGATATCCGGCGCGGTCCGGCTGACTTCAAAGTGAACTTCCTGCAGGGTGTTGCGCAGGCCGCTGCCGCCCATGCACATGATGCGGGTTTTGTCCGGCATGCGCATGGCAGCGTAGTCCACTGCTGCCATGACGCTGGTATAAATCCGGCGCGGGTCAATCGTATCAAAGCCGATCTGGCCCATAAGCTCGGCCATCCGCTCACGCCGCTTGGCGCTGTGCTCGGTGATGATCACATACGGGATGCCGAGTTCCTTCAGACGGCTGATGAAAGTGACCGCACCGCTGCGCGGACCGTTTTCATCAACCAGGACGTCATACGGTATCAGATATTTCTTATTGATCATTTTGCGTTTCCTCTTTTTGTATTTTATCACGAGAGAGGAAATACTGTGATATGATTTTAGGCGGAATTGAGGTGAACGATGAAAATATTCTACAAACTGATGCTTGTGATCAGCCTGATCATTGCCCTTCTCGGGTTCGGCGTCTTTGCGGCCTACAACATTTTCCCCTCGCAGTTTACGATCCGCTATGAAAATCTGACCGCCGAGGCGATCCCGGCCCAGATGGAAGATATCAAGATTCTTTTTTTCTCTGACCTGGAATACGGAACCTTCATGAACAGCAGCCGGCTTCTGCGGCTGGTTGATGCCATCAACGCAAGTGCCCCGGACATCGTCATCTTCGGCGGTGACCTGTATGATGAGAGTGCCTATGTGACCACGGAAACCACGGCCGTGATTTCCGATGCCTTCAGGAAGATTGATGCCCCGCTGGGCAAATTCGCGGTTTACGGCGACAATGACCATGAAAGCGACCATACCCTCAGCATGGTCCGCCAGGCTCTGGTCAATGCGGATTTTGAAGTTCTGAACAACACTTCCGTCTCCATCCACAACCGCAGTTCAAAAGGCATCTTCTTAGTCGGGCTGGACAGCGAATACAAAGGTTCCATTGATATGGAGAGCGCCTATGAAGCAGTTTCCGGCGATGCCTATGTCATCACCGTCTGCCACACCCCCGACACCGCTGACCGGGTTCCCGCCGACCTGACGGATTACTTCCTGGCCGGCCACAGCCACGGCGGGCAGGCCTGGTTCGGCTTCCAGGTCTTCTACTCCCCGCCCTTTGCCAGGAAATATCTGCGGGGAAAGCATATCATCAATGATGCCTTCACGCTGGATATCACGTCCGGCACCGGCACCACCGGTGAAGATGTCCGCTTCTTCACCAACGCCGAAGCCGTCGTCTACCGCCTTCACAACGCCCGCTGAACACAGCGGGTTTTCTGTATCCAAAAAGGATGCTTTTCAGCATCCTCATTCAATCAGGCCAAGATAGAAACTGATCATCGCATTGATTGATTTTTCCCTCTCATAGAGATAGACCGGGGAGAAGGTATAGACAGTCAGGTTCGACCAGAGGGTATCACCTTTGGTCAGCACCGGCACCAGGGCATCGGTGCGGAAGCTTTCCTTCACTGCTTTTTCCATCAGTTTATAGAACTCAGTATCGGTCGGAGCCAGAGAGGAACCCGGCCTCTCCATGATCTTTGCGATCTTGAATTCCGTCTGGTCGGTGGAAGCCAGGATCGCGTTGGCGGTTTCATCCAGCTGCTCGCCGTTCATGGCGTTGATTTCGATCATGTAGAATTCCTTCTTCTGGGCGATGCGGATATCCGGATAGAACCAGCTGTGGACGGTTGCGGAAGCATCAAGAAGGTCATCCAGCGCCCGGTCCCTGCGCAGCATCATGTGCATTTTCTTTTTCTGGTCCATGCTGCCCTTGACAAGGTTCACCGCCTGGTCAGCGACCGAAGTCACCATCGGGTCAACCAGTTCTTCGACGGCCAGGGTGCCCAGCCATTTGCGGGCAGTCTGGTTTTTGGAGACGGCCAGGCGCATGCAGGGCCGGCGGCCGATGCCGACAAGGGCAAAGTCATGGCCGTTGGCAAACAGCTGCTCAATGCCGCAGCCTTCTTCGATGATGGCATCCGGCACCACCGCATTGGTGCGGAAATATTCCAGGGTCTGGGTCCGGCAGGCCGCTGCGGCTTCGCTGCTGCTGACCATCATATAGACATCGGTATTGGGAACGATGTTCATTTCCCGTACCCTTTCCCCTGTCTGCATCAGGATCCGGAAGATCTCATCCGAGGATACGACAAACAGCAGCGTACGCGTCTTTTTCGTCAGTCCGGCCCAGTGCATTAGCATTCCGCCTCTTAACGGGATCTGTGTCCAGGTGATGCGGGCCAGAGGCCATTGGATGTCAATCACCCTGACCAGCCGTTCCAGGGTTTCCTTCTCCCTTACCGCCTCGATGTTTTCGGTTCTTTCGACCATCTGGAACGTCTGCGAATCTTCCTGCGCGGGCTGAGGCTGAACGGGTTCCGGTTCCGGCGGGACAGGCGGTTCGGGCTCCTCTTCCTGGGCAAAGTTCTGGGCAAGGACCTTTTCCTCGTCGCTGACCGGCTTCTTTGCCGGGCTGACTCTGACCTTCCGGTTGGTCATGACCAGGATCGCAATCATCGCCACCATGATGACCAGCACAAGCACCAGCAGGATCATATACACGAATTTCATTTCAACCTCCTAAAACGTTTCCCGCCTGTTCAGAAACGCGGGCTTTTCAATTGCAAAGCCACATGTCCCTTTGCGGAATTCCAGAAGCACGCTGCGGGCTCCCTTTTCTTCACCGGCATAGGCAATGCGCATGCGGGCCGGAGCCATGCCGTTTGCTTCCGCCAGTAAAAGCATACGGGCTGTCTGCTGGTGACGCTGCACCAGGGCAAACCGGCCGTTTTCCTTTAGCAGCCGCTTCACGCTGGCAAACAGTTCTTCCATCGGCAGGCTTTCGCTGTGGCGGGCGGCCCTGATCAGAGGGTCTTCGCTCAGCAGTTCCTGCTTTTTCGTTTCAAAATACGGCGGATTGCATACAATCAGGTCAAACCGGCCCTGAAAATCCTGCACCCTTGTCCTCACCAGTTCAGCTTCAACGCCGTTTTGTTCCAGATTGAAACGGGCTGCTGCGACAACCTCGTCAAACAGGTCGATGCCGGTCAGGCTTTTCGGTTTCTGCAGGGCCGCGTACAGCAGCAGCGCCCCGCTGCCGCAGCCGACATCCAGCACGTTGTCACTCCGTTTCACCCTGATGAACTTGCCGAGCAGTTCGGTATCGGAATTGAAGTGGTAGATGCCTTCCGGCTGCACCATCGTATACGGCGTACCGTGGAGCCAGTCAGCTTTCATGGGTTTCCACCATTTCCATATAGAACAAAGACCCCTCCCCTTTCTTCGACTGCACGCCATAGGCAAAGCCATGGCTGTCGGCAATCGCCTTGACGATCGCCAGGCCAAGGCCGGTGCTGGTCTGCGAGCGTGAGAAGGAACGGGAAGACTTCTGGTAACGGTTCCAGATGTAGGGGATCTCGCTTTCATCGATGCCCTCACCCTGGTCTTCCACTTCGATACGTACGGTTTCCCCGTCATCCTTGGTAAAGCCGCGGATGGTCACCGTCTTGCCTTTCGGGCTGTGCTTGACGGCGTTGGAGAGATAGTTGGTAATGACCCGGGAGATCTGGATCTCATCGGCGTAGACGATCAGGCTTTCCGGCAGTTCGATCACAAGCGTCAGCCCGGCTTCCTGAATCATCTTGTCGTCCATTTCGGCAATGTCATAGATCAAAGGCACAAGGTCGACATTCTCCCGGTTGAGCCGGATATTGCCCGACTGCATTTTGGCCAGCTCGCTCATATCCTGCACCAGCCGGTCCATGAACTCGGTTTCCCGGATGATGACAGCCAGGTGCTTCTGCCGCCGGCCCGGGTCATCGCCGGAGATATCCTGGATCATTTCCGCATAGGCCCTGATATCGGTCAGGGGCGTGCGGATGTCATGCGAGACATTGGCCAGCAGGTCACGGCGCATCTCGTCGATCTTGGAGAGCTGCCCGGCGGCATGGTTCAGGGTATTGGCAAGTTCCTTGGTTTCATCAAAGCTGCCGCCGTCAAAGCTGACATCATAATCCGCCCGCGACAGCTTGACCGCCTCCTTCTGCATGTTTACGATCGGCTTGGTAATGCGCCGGGCAATCCAGAGCGATACCACCGATGCCAGCAGGATGGCCAGCAGCGTATACATGATATACTGGCGGGTGAAAATCGAGACGATTGAATCCACCGGTTCCAGGGGCGAGTTGACATAAAGATAATAATTGGCGAGCGGTTCGCGGATCAGCCGCCCGTAGAGGATCATCTCCTGCTCGGTAAAAGGGTTGGTCAGGTTCAGATGCAGCTCGCCGCCGTTTTCTTCCAGAGAGGCTTTCAGAGCGCTGCTGCTGACGGCCGGATCGGCATTGCCGCCAGGCGCATCAAAAATACACCCGGCGCCAAGGGCATCCGCCCGGTAGACGGGAAACCCGGCATCGTTGTAAATGACGGCGCAGACATCATTGTCAAACGCCTCTTTCATCGCCTGTTCAATACTTGCATCCGTGTTCTCATCAATCAGGCTGTGCTGCAGCACGTCGGCGACAATCGTGACGGCGTTCATCTTCGTATTGCGGAAATACGGGCCGATCAGCCCGGTCTGCAGAACGCCGATGAATACCGTGATGCCGACCGCGACGGCCATGAACACCAGCCAGAAAGAGAAACGGATGCCGTGCAGCTTAAGCTTCAAACTTATACCCCATTCCCCTCACTGTGACGATGCGGTCCCGATAGGCGCCCAGATTCCTTCTTAACATCTTGATGTGCGTGTCCACGGTCCGATCATCGCCGTAATAATCATAATTCCACACTTCCTCCAGCAGTTTCTGGCGGGAAAGCGCAACATTGGGATTGGCGCTCAGATACAGCAGAAGGTCGATTTCCTTCGGTGTCAGCGGCGCCTTTTCCCCATCCACCGTCACGGTGCGGCCAAGGGTGTCGATCACCAGGCCGTCATAGCGGCGGATGCCCTGGCCGCCGGGCTTGCGGCTTCTTTCCAGCACGACGCGGATCCGGGCCATCAGTTCCCTGGGGGAAAACGGCTTGGTCACATAATCATCCACGCCAAGTTCAAAGCCGAAGAGCTTGTCATACTCTTCCTGCCGGGCGCTTAACATGATGACCGGGACCGGATAAATCTCCTTGATCATCCGGCAGGCGCTGAACCCGTCCAGCACCGGCATCATGACATCCAGGATGACGCAGTCATAGCGGTTAGCCCTGACCTTTTCCACGGCTTCAGCCCCATCAGCCGCTTCGTCAGTATCATAATCGTTCAGCCGGCAGTATTCCCTGACGACTTCACGGATATTTGCTTCATCATCTACAATCAGTATTCTTGTCATACAGTTCTCTACTTTTCCACGATCTGGATCGCATCCGCCAGGAAAGATCCGTCGTCAGATATTTTAGCACGGAAGGTGATGAAACTGCCACGTACCAGGATCGGCTGGACGGTCTCATACAGGCGTGGGAAAACAACCAGGTCGATTTCCCCGGATTCGTCGGATACCCTGACAAAGGCCATCATGTCGCCTTTTTTTGTCCGGTGCTGGTGGACATCGCGGATGACGGCAAAGCCTTCGCAGTTACGGCCCCCCTCTTTCAGGGCGGATAACAGCGGCAGCTCAATCCCCCGCTTCTGACGCAGCAGGGTGACCGGCTGGATGCCAAGGTTGAAGCCCAGCGCTTCCTTTTCCCGGTCGCTTTTCTCCTGGGCGTCGTCGGCATAATAGGTTAACGGCATCGGTGAGACCGTTTCCCACAGGAAACTGATCTGGCCGTTGTTTTTTGAGACAACAAGGTCGGCGTACTGCAATGCCCCATCCAGCCCGTTGAGCATGGTCCTGCGCGTCAGCTGAAAGCAGTCCAGGGCGCCGGCATCAATGAGCTTTTCAAAGCCGACCCGGTTCATGCCCAAAGCGCTCATGCGGGCGGTAAAGTCATAGAAGTCGCCAAAAGGCGCCTTTTCCCTTTCGGCAATGATCACCCGGGCCCCATGGGTGCCGATGCCCTTGATGATGGAAAGCGGGATCAGGATGGCATCATCCTGCAGGGTATACTCTGCCTGGGAAGTCAGGATATTCGGGGCAGCCACCTTGAGATGCCGACGCCGGCAGGCGTCCATGTACTGGGCCGTCTTGGCCCCGTCGCCGGCAACGCTGTTAAGCAGCGCGGTATGGAACGGCAGCGGTTCGTTTGCCTTGAGATAGGCCATCTGCCAGGCCACCATGCCGTAGGCTACGGCATGGGAACGGTTGAAGCCATAGCCGCCGAAGTTGGCGACAAGTGCGAACAGCTGCTCGGCCGTTTCCGGCGGATAGCCGTTTTTCCGGCAGCCGGCCAGAAAATCACTGCGCAGGTTTTCGATTTCCTTTTCCTTTTTCTTGGACATCGCCTTGCGCAGGATATCTGCCTTGCTTAACGAAAAGCCGGCCGCAATGCGGGCGGTAAGCATCGCCTGTTCTTGATAGATCATGACCCCGTATGTATCCTGCAGCACCGGCTGCAGAAGGCGGACAGGATAGCGGATCTCATGGGGGTGGGCACGGTTTTCCAGATAGCGGGGAATCGAATCGGCGGAAGCGGGACGGAACAGCGCCATCACCGCGACCATGTCCTCAAAGCTTTCCGGCCTGACCTTGCGAAGCAATGCCTTCATGCCTTCGCTTTCAAACTGGAAGACCCCCATCGTATCGGCATCATGGAAGATCTTCGCGGTGGCACGGTCATCCAGAGGGATGGCGTAAAGGTCGAAGGCCGGATGCCTTTTTCTGACCATGGCCGTAATTTCGGCAATGATGGAAAGGTTGCGCAGGCCGAGGAAGTCCATCTTGATCAGGCCCAGGTCCTCAAGGTATTCCATGGCGTACTGGGTGATCTTCATCTGGTCTTCGCCGCCGGAAACCGGAACGATGTCGGTTAACGGTTTTCTGGAGAGCACGATGCCGGCCGCATGGGTGGAAGCGTGCCTCGGCAGGCCTTCGATCCGTTTTGCCAGGCCATAGACCTGCTGCAGGTTCCGGTCGGCTTCGACCATCTGCCGCAGACGGGCTGACTGCTGCCAGGCCTTGTCCAGCGTGGTGCCGGGCAGGTTCGGGACCAGCTTGATCATGCTTTCGAAATTCTTTCCGGAAATGCCCATTGCCTTAGCCGTATCCCGCAGGGCGCTGCGGGCGCCAAAGGTGCCGAAGGTCACGATCATGGCGGTGTGGTCATCGCCGTATTTCTGACGTACATAGTCAATGACTTCATCACGCCTGTCGTCAGGGATGTCAGTATCAATATCCGGCATGGAAACACGCTCGGGATTGAGAAAACGTTCAAATAATAAATGGTAGCGGAGCGGGTCAACCATCGTGATGCCGATGCAGTAGGCCACCAGGGAACCGGCTGCCGAACCACGGCCCGGGCCGACGTTGATGCCGCGCCTGCGGGCTTCCAGGATAAAGTCATAGACAATCAGGAAGTAATTGACAAAGCCCATCTTATTGATGACGGAAAGTTCATATTCCAGCCGGTCGCTGTACGCTTTCGGGATACTGCCGCCCAGACGTTTTTTCAGGCCGGCAAGGCAGAGCTTTGTCAGGAAATCCGTGCTGTCCATGCCGTTGGCCGGGACATATTCCGGCAGGCCGGTTCTGGCCAGCTTCCCGTCCGCAACGCATTCACCTGCGATGCGGTCGGTTTCGGCCAGGTCCTCCGGCGCATAGAGAGCTGCCATTTCGGAGGGCGAAAGCAGGCTTCTGCCTTCCAGCAGCCGCAGCGAAGGGTCGGCCAGTGTCGTATTGTTCCGGATGGCCTCTAGGACACGCAGGACGCGGGCGTCTTCGGGGTCAAGATAGCGGACTTTATGCAGGGCTGCCGTCGGTATTTTCAAAGCCTGGGCAATCCTTTTGAGCATCGCGTTGCGCTGCTGCCAGAGCAAAGCTTCCTGATACGACAGGGCAAGTTCAAACGGCGGCAGTTCCTGTTTCATGATCTGCAGCTTCTCAACGATCTTTTCCCGCCGGTCATGAACCAGTTCTTCGTCCATCCAGCCCCCTTCCCCGTAGACAATCAGCTGGTTGTGAGGAAGATATGTCAGGAATTCTTCATACGGCACTGCCTCATGGTACGAAAGGTACGACGCGAGCCTGATCATAGCGGCATAACCGGCATTGTCCTTGGCCAGCAGAAGGAACGGAACCGTCTTTTCATGATAAAAGACATCCGCCTCAAGGCCGATGATCGGATGAATCTTCGCTTTTTCACAGGCGCGTATGAACTGCATCGTGCCGTACATGGTGTTGTGATCGGTCAGGGCCAGGTGGGTATACCCCAGCTGTTTTGCCCTTTCGACAAGGTTTTCGATCATGATGCATGACGACAGCAGCGTATAGGCGCTCATGACATTGAGATGGACTGCCATGCCATATATGTTATCACGATGTCACGCTGTGCTCAATTTGAAAAGCCGTCTGAAAATCAGATGAAGCGAAACCGTTTACATTTCCTATTTTCCTGTGTTCTCTGCTCTGATTTCTTTGATTTATGATATCATGTACGGCGGAGGTTTCCTTCATGGCAGACAGAAAGACAGCGAATCCCGAGCGTGCGGATTCGCTTAAATATACAGAGCGCATCAAAAAACGAAGACGGGCGAAACGCCGGGTCATCTGGATCCGTGTCCTGACCGTCCTGCTGGTTCTCGGCGTCATGGTCGAGGCAGCTGTCGGCATCTTCGCCCTGCGGTTCCTTCAGAAAAATCTCGAGGGAATGCCGGTCATTCACCTCAATGACTTCCTCTCGGAGGAATCCAGCTATATATACGACGGCAACGGGGAACTGATCACCGAAATGGGTACCTATTACCGGAAGAACATCAATTACGAAGACTGTCCGGAATCCCTGATTGACGCATTCCTTTCCATCGAGGACTCACGCTACTTCGAACACAACGGCTTCGATATCCCCCGCTTTACCAAGGCAGTGGCGGAAACACTCATCCGCCGCAATACCCAGGGCGGCTCGACCTTCACGATGCAGCTGGTGAAAAACACCTACTTCTCCGTGGAAAGTTCGGAAGAGCAGACCGAGCGTGAAGCATCCATCCAGTATAAGATCCAGCAGATCTGGCTGAGCATGCAGCTGGAGCTGATGGCAGATAAAAAGGATGTCTTTGTCCTCTATGTCAACAAGGTCAACTTCGGTGAGCACATCCGCGGCGTGGAAAAGGCGGCGCAGTACTACTTTGACAAGCACGCAAAAGAGCTGAACATTTCCGAATCGGCAATGCTGGCGGGAATCGTCAACATGCCCAATGCCTATAACCCCTACCGTCACCTTGACCAGGCGACGGACCGGCGCAACAGCGTGCTCTACCAGATGCTCAACCACGGCTATATTACCGAGGCTGAATATCGTCTGGCCAAA
>JAFWCP010000512.1 GCA_017536845.1 Solobacterium sp.
CAAAGACGTCTTTGAAAAGCTGATGCGTTTGCCGGTCAGCTACTTTGACCGCAACCAGGCCGGCGACATCATCAGCCGTGTTTCCTACGACATTGACGTGGTATGCATGAGCCTGTCTGCCGATGTCATCCAGATCCTGACCAGCACGATTACGGTTGTCGGCAGCTTCATCATGATGTGCACGATTTCCATCCCGCTGGTGCTGTGCATGGTCTTCACGATCCCTGTTTCCATCCTGTTTACCCGCCGGATGGGGAAGATCACCCGTCCTTTATATGCCAGACGCTCAAAGGCCTATGGCGTCATGAACGGCTTTACGGAGGAAATGTTCACCGGCCAGAAGACGATCCTGGCCTATGCCCATGAAGACCTGACGGCAGAAAAATTCTCGAAAATCAACCGGGATGCGGCTGAAGCCTACCGCAATGCGGATGCCAAAGGCATGACCATGGGCCCCACCATCGGCATGATCTCCAACTTCGGCCTGGCCGCCATCGGCATGGGCGGGGCCATCCTGTATACGCTGGGCATCGTCGGGCTGGAACAGATTTCCAGCTTCATCCTCTACAGCCGGAAATTCTCCGGGCCGATCAATGAAATTTCCAACATCGTCAATGAGATCTTTTCCGCCCTGGCTGCCTCGGAACGGGTCTTCCAGCTTCTGGATACCCCCGAGGAAACCGCTGATATCGAAAATGCCGAAGTCCTTTCCGGCTGCTCGGGCAAGGTGGAAGCCGAGCACGTCTTCTTCGGCTATGTGCCGGAGCGGACGGTGCTCCATGACCTCAGCTTCACCGCCCCGCCGGGCAGCACGATTGCCTTTGTCGGCCATACCGGCGCCGGCAAGACGACGATCATCAACCTGCTCATGCGCTTCTATGACGCAGCTCAAGGCGCCATCTATGTCGATGAAAAAGAGCATCGCACCTATACGCTCAAGAGCCTGCGCCACAGCTATGCCATGGTGCTGCAGGATACCTGGGTCTTCCAGGGCACCATCTTCGACAACATTGCCTACGGCAAGGAGAATGCGACGATGGAAGAAGTCACCGCTGCCGCTAAGGCAGCCCGGATCCATAACTACATCATGACGCTGCCGAAAGGCTACAATACCGTCATCACCGAAGACGGCGGCAACATTTCCAAAGGCCAGAAACAGTTGCTTACGATTGCGCGGGCCATGCTGTACAACACGAACATGCTGATCCTGGATGAAGCGACATCCAACGTCGATACCAATACCGAACGGCAGGTGCAGAAGGCCATCCGTTCGCTGATGAAGGGCAAGACGTGCTTCGTCATTGCCCATCGTCTCAGCACCATCCAGAATGCCGACCATATCCTCGTCATAGACCATGGCGACATTGTCGAACAGGGCACCCACACTTCCCTGATGGAACAGCGCGGCTTCTACTACCAGCTGTACGCTTCCCAGTTTGACTGAATTCATCATCCATGTGTTGAAAAACCGGTTATGTAACCGGTTTTGTTTATGGTATAATTTTTCCGGAGCAACCATACCATGGCTGAAAAGAAAGTTACATTTGCGGACATTGCACAATATACAGGCTTTTCCAAGACAACGATTTCCCGTTATTTCAACCATCCTGATTCCCTGACCCTTGAGAATCAGGAGCGGATTCGTGAGGCTCTGGATGCCCTGGGGTATAAGGAAAACAAGCTGGCCCGGATCTTTGCCCGGGGCCGCTCGGAGTTTGTCGGCATCATCGTGCCCAACCTTTCGATGCATTTCTATTCCAACCTGCTTTCCAAAATCCTCGATACGACGGAAAGCAGCGGCTACAAGTTCCTCGTCTTCAACGGCGACGGCGACAAGGAAAAGGAACGGCGCTGCATTCAGGAACTGCTGGCCTATGAAATCGAAGGGCTCATCGTCATTTCCCATACCGTAAAGTCGGAAGAGCTCCATGCCACCGGGGTGCCGGTTGTCGTCATCGAACGGGAATGCGACCATTGCAGTTCGGTGGTATCCGACAACTGCAACGGTGCCATCCTGGCCACCGAAAAGCTGATTGAGGACAGGTGTGACATCCTCTTCCACATCAACGCCGACCTGCAGAAAAACTCACCGGACTACGGCCGCATTTCCGGCTTCCGTGATACGGCTGACCGCCATGGCATCCCCCATCGGGAATATCTGAAGAACTTCGGCAACCGGAAGGATGAAATCCAGCCCATCATGAAGGAAATCTTTGAGGATATCGAAACGAATTATAAAGGAAAACGGAAAGGCATCTTCCTTTCCAACGATACGATCACCAATGTGCTGATCAACCTCATCCTGCGCCGGTACAACCGGCTGCCGGATGATTACCGGATCATCGGCTTTGATGATTCACCCATTTCCGATGAGGCTGTACTGCCCTTTTCCACTATCCATCAGGATACCCGCCGGCTTGCGGATACGGCAATGGCCATCCTTGTCGAGCAGATGGAAAACCGCAAGAAAAGAAAACCGGAACCGGAAGAAATCGTGCATAAGGTCATTCCCGTCCGCCTGGTGGAAAGGGAAACGACCGGAGACCTGCCTGGCAAAGCCGGGCAGCCTTAACGGGAAAGAGAAAAACGCCTGACCGTCAACGGTCAGACGTTTTTATATCCGTCTTTACTTCTTCAGGAATGCTGCATCATGTTCGGAAATGCCGGCCTCGTCGGAGAGGTAGCGTTCCGCCTGCATGTGCAGGTCATACTTTTCCCGCAGGGTGGCAAGCACGCCCATCATCGGGCTGGCATGATGGATATCGATGGCTTCCTGGTTTTCCCACACATCCACCAGCAGTACGGTTTCCGGATCGGCTGCCGAGAAGAAATAGTCATAGCGCAGATTGCCGGCTTCGGCGCGGATCTTTGCCGCGGTGCCGCTGCTTTCCATCTCTTCGACAAAACGCCTGGCACTGCCGTCCTTGCCGGTATAATACAGATTCATTGCAATACTCATGATTTCAAACCTCTTTTCTGTTTTTATTATACATGGATTGTCAGTGATCTGCCTGCAGTTCTTCGTAAACCCTGTCGATTTCGCCGCTTTCATGGGTGCCCAGCAGGTAGCGGCTGCCGTCCTGCGTTTCAATGATCAGAAAGCCGGGAACTGTCGGGTCGGCCATGACCTTGATCTTGCCGTCATTGTCCTTGAAACTGCCCTTGATGATCGTATCCATGCCGGTGCCCCAGACCCTGACCAGGCCTTCCGGCAGGGTCTTTGAATAGGTGATTTCGCTGATATCCTCTTTCGCGATGGTGTAATCCGTCATGCCGGCCTTTGCCTGCAGCCGGTTTTCATCAACCGTGACCACGATCGGCTGGCGGCCCAGGCTGTCCATGCCGACGCCGAAGGCGGGCAGGCCGACAATGAGCAGGGCGGATATGGCAAGCATGAGCTTGCCGCCGAAAGAAGCGGCGTTGACGGTCGAGTTGATGCCGATACGGTTGTTGACGATGAAATTGCTGTCATCGGGGTTGTAGTAGATGACCCCGCCAAGCCATTTTTCATCATCATCCACATACCAGTCTCCCCCGGCCTGCCTGGTCAGCTCTTCCTGCACCTTGCGGGTGGACATCTCGAGCTTCCAGGCAGCCGCAATGATGAATACCGTCAAGGCAATGCCCAGCACCAGCGTCAGCAGGCCATGGCGGCCTGCCATATGCATGAAGAGCGGCGTCAGGGCCAGGAACCAGGATGTGATCAGCCACATCCTGCCCCAGTTGGTCTTGCGGACGATGGACAGGGCTTCGGTGATTTCCATATCCATATTGACCATCTCCGCCTTGTTGCGGTAGAGATACCGGTAGCCAAACCATAAGGAGACACAGGACAGCGCCATCAGCAGGCAGATCCAGAACAGGCTGCGGTCCAGCACGGCCGGCATCAGGCTGACGATGACCGGCGGGGCAAACAGCAGCGGCGACAGCCACTTCTTTGAAGCCAGCGAGTCCAGGCTGACATAAACCTTGCGTTCCTGCCTGACCCAGCCCTTTTCCTTCTTGATTTCCATCAGCCGGGCATGGGTCATCAGATACGGGATATACGGCACAAGGATGGCCAGGTCAAGCCAGACCATCCAGAGCGTAAACTGCCAGTCTTTCGGGCCAAACAGGGCCATCAGCACAGCCAGCACAAGCAGGCCGGCCATGGCAAGCAGCTGCAGGCGGCTGAAGCGGTCCAGGGCTTCCGTGACCTGACGGCAGGTCTGCCCCTCTTCCGGGAAGGTAACACCTACAGCAATGTTCTTCTTGAACTTTGTCTCATTTTTCAACATGAAATACATCATGATCGGCAGCCAGCCGATGGAGCACCAGAGAATGAGCTTTGTCATTTTTCTACCTCCTCACAGAGTTTTTCGCAGAAGGCCAGGATGGCTTTTCTGTCCATGCCTGCAGCCTTGAGCTCAGAAATACACAGTTTCATGGTTTCGATGGTTTCCGGATTCATCTGCCTGGGCAGGCTCTGCGCCACGGTGGCGCCGCTGCGCCGGTCAGTGATGATATAGCCTTCCATCTTGAGATTCTGATAGGCCCGGGAAACGGTCATCATGTTAATGCCGCTTTCCTGCGCCAGGGCACGGATCGTCGGCAGCCTGTCGCCCGGTTTCAGATCCCCCGAAGCGATGGCCATCACGATCTGGTTGCGCAGCTGTGTGTACAACGGCACACTGCTGGCAAAGTCAAACGTCAGTATCATTCGGTTTCCTCCTTTGCATTAATGATTATAATGCAAATAATACAGATATGCAAGAAAAAAGCA
>JAFWCP010000513.1 GCA_017536845.1 Solobacterium sp.
CCATCGCCGAAATCATACGTGTAGAGACAGGAATCACGCTTGTCAAAGATATCGCTTAACAGGACATGCCGATCCTTCAGTACGACTGTATCTTTACTGTCATCGAATACATCAGCATACGGATCTTCATAGTCCTTTATATACATCCTGGCATTGGCATAACGGTATTTCCCGCCCTGACGGGCAGCGATTTCCTCATCAAAGACCGTAAACATATGCGCATGACAATCGAACCAGCCAAAACTTTCCTGGATTGCCTTATGGAGCATGTCAAACCTGACATTGTCCGACGCCTGGATCAGCCTGTATATGTCATGGTTTTTCAGATCCAGCGTTACCCGCAGCACATAGCTTTTTTCCGTACGTACCTTATCCCATTGATCCTCAGGCAGGCCTTTCATAATGCACAGCTGTCTGTACAGTTTTTCCTGCGGAACCATGTACTTGTCTCTTTCATTGACCGGCCAGGATGCCATATCAACCATTGCCGGGGTCTGCAGCCGGCAGTCGCTGAAATCATGTGCATACCACTTCACATGATCAACCGCCTTGATCATACGTGAAATCTGGCCTCTTGTGCCGGTGGAAGTGATGCGGAAAGCACCTGCTTCCTTGAAATACTGTTCAATGACCTCCGGATGGACGCCCAGCTTTGCAAACAGGGTCCGGATGCCGTTTTCCAGAATGGTTTCAATCTGCTTATAATCCGATGCTTTCGGACGGGCGATGATTATGGCCAGCCGGGTACTGTTGTTCACGAACAGCAGAATCTTATGCCTGTCGACAGTGATGATGTTGGCATGCCAGCTGAAGAAATCCGATTCATCATCTGCTTCCTTCTTCTTTGGAACTGTGACATTCATCTTCTCCAGCAATGCCTTTGTACATTATATACGCATATGGTATCTCCTTCCTGCTGTATGATACAGATGGTTCTGACGAATCATGATCTCCTGAAGATATGATACCATCATCTGCAAGGTGCGGCATACAATGTTTCTGAAAGCGGAAGCTTCACGGTCAAAGACTGTTTTCCATTTCCGTAGACAGGTGGTTTTCTATCGCTTAAAGTATTCCTGCAGCATGCAGGAAACAGCTGTGCTCTTTCAGCACTTCACCTGTTCGTTTGTTCCCGGCAGTCTGTCAGGATCCGTTTTCCCTGCATGCACCATCCCCGCTCAAAGGAGGCGTTATGAAACCATTTATCCCGGAAACCCGTGTTGAATATTACTTTGCAAAACTCAGTGAAATTCCCCGTCTTTCCCAATACGAGAAAGCGGCATCCGATTATGTCATGTCGGTGGCTGAATCCTTCGGCTGTGCCTGCCGGCAGGATGATCTCTGGAACGTCGTTGTGAAAATCCCTGCTCATAAAGGCTATGAACACTGTTCGTCCCTGATCCTGCAGGCCCATCTGGATATGGTGGGTGTTGCATCAGGGGACCATGACTTTACCCGTGACCCGTTAACCCTGTATGAAGATGAAAACGGCAATATCCGGGCTGTCAACACCACATTGGGTGCAGATGACGGGTATGGCTGTGCCTATATGCTTGCCATCATGGAGGATCATGATTTCCCCCATCCACCGTTATACCTTGTATTTACCACACAGGAAGAAAACGGCTGTTACGGCGCCCAGGCACTCGATTTCTCAGACATTGATGCGGAAAGGATGATCGGCCTGGATGTCATGGAAAGCGAGATTGAAAATACGTGCTGCCTGGGCTGTTACTGCAGTGACCGCATCACCGTCCATAAAGAATTCCGGGAAGAAGAAAACAATGACCCTGCATACGAGCTGCATCTTACCGGCATTGAACCGGTACGCACCGGCATGCTTGTCCATCCTGAACAGGGCAATGCCATCAAGCTCATGGCCCGTCTGCTGGAAGGGCTCAAAGATCAGTTTCCCTTCCGTCTGGTTTCCCTTACCGGCGGGGAAGCGGAAAACTACAACCCCAAGGAATGCACTGCCGTCCTGACCTGCCGGCAGCCTGTGGAAGAGCCATTGCGGAATGTCCTGGCCAAAGCCGTAAATGAACTGGATGACGGCCGGCAGGAGATCCATCTGGATGTCCATCCTGTTTCTTCTGGTCCTTCCCTGGGTGAAAAGGATTCCCATGCACTTGTGGATTTCCTTTATCTGCTGCCTTCCGCCAATATTGCCTTTTCCCCGAAAGACAATACCCTTGGGGCAACGAACAATGTCGGCATTGTTTCCCTTCAGCATGGTTCCTTCCTTCTGATCATGAGTGACCGGGCCAGGACGATGGACTACAAGGAAAGCCTGGGAAAAAGGATCCGTATCCTGGCTGGCCTTTATGACATGCATGCCCGCTTTGAAACAAGATATCTGCCATGGGTATACAATCCCGAATCGTCCTTGCTGAAAAAGACGGCAGCATTGATGGAGGAATTCTATGGTCAGAAGATGGTGGAAAGCATCTGTCCGGGCGGCCTTGAAATCTGTGATTTCCTGCCCAAGAAACCGCAGCTTGACTGCGTCATGTTTGCCCCCATCGGCGGGGAATGCCATTCTATCCATGAATGGCTGAACCGTGCTTCCTTCAACCGGGTGTACCTGTTCCTCTGTCAGCTCCTTACCCGCCTGGCCGAAGAAGAAACCTCAGTATGAATACCGTCACAGCCGCGCATAAGCACGGCTGTTTCTTTTCCATCCCCCCAGACTTTCTTTTGAAGAACAGCAACGAAAAAGGAGGCAGTGAATGCCTCCTGATACAGATGGTCAGCAATCATCCCTGACCATCTTTTCTTTGAAAAACTTCTTCAGTGTGATGCCCTGTAAGCCTTGGCATCCGCACTGTACTGATACAGCGCACACACTGCATCCTTCGCCTTATCACTCATATCAGAATTCAGGACAGCTTTGACATAGGCCAGCGGTTCCAGGGTGATTTCAGCTTCTCCGGAACCAGTCCTGACGTTTACAGATACCCGGCTGTCCAGGCTGTA
>JAFWCP010000045.1 GCA_017536845.1 Solobacterium sp.
AAGGGTCGTGCGCAGGACCGTACGGTACATCCGGCCCGGTGCATAGGCAATCACAGGCAGTTCGGTCATCGGCGGTTCGGTCAGAATGATGCCCTGATCCTGCACCGCAAAGCTTTCCTTCAGGCGGGCGGGCTGGATGCGCATGGCCGGCCGGCAGCAGTATGACTCGTACAAGGCCGCAAAAGCCCTGGCATGCTGCGCGTCACGCTGGCAGAACCAGAATGTATCGGTCGCAAACACATCCCAGTTATCCGGCGTTTTCAGCAGTTCAAACATCTGCTTTGTCTCCCTGGCAAATTCGATTCTCTGCAGGAGCAGGCGGGCCTGTTTTTCCAGTTCGTCAGCCGAAGCGCTCAGACGCCCGGCCAGCCTGTCATACGTTCTTTTCTGCATGATGTCCTTGATTTCACTGAGCTCGATTCCAAGACAGTTGTACTGTCGGATCATGACGATGGAAACCACATCCTGATCGCTGAAATCACGATACCCGTTGGCTTTGCGGGCAGGCCTGATCAGGCCTTTTTTTTCGTAAAAACGTATCATATCAACAGAGACGCCGGATTGCCGGGACGCCTGCAAAATATTCATGATCCCTCCTTGACCCTGGAACCGTTCCATGGTTTATGATCATTTTACTATAGCGGAGGGTTATATATGAAACAGAATCTGAAAAAAACCGTCGGTGCCGTGCTGGCCCTGACGTTGATCGGCTGCTCGGCAGGATCTTCGTCCGCGCCGGCTGCGGTTTCATCCACAGCAGCGGAAGCGATCTATACGGCCGGTACCTACGAAGGCAGCGCCGCCGGACATTCCAGCGATGTTGTTGTCAAGGCAACATTCAGCGATACGGCAATCACAGCAGTGGAACTGGATGTTTCCGGGGAAACGGAAAACCCCGGCCAGGCCGCAAAGGACGGGCTGATCGAACAGATCATGAATGCCCAGTCGGCTGAAATCGACGGCGTCACCGGCGCCACCGAAACTTCCACCGCGGTCAAGCTGGCTCTGGCCCAGGCCATTGCCCAGGCCAAAGGGGAGGAAATCCCGGTCGCTGAAAAAGGCGGGCTGACGGACGGTACATATACCGTTTCCACACCCAGCTTCGGTTTCCTGGGGCCGATGGTGGCGGATGTGACCATTCAGGACAACGCCATCAAGGAGATTAAGATTACCGAAGAAAACGACAGCGCGACCGGCCAGTGGTTCGCAACGGCTGAAAAGCTGCTGATCCCGCGCATCATTGAAAGCCAGTCCATCGCCGTGGATTCCATCACCGGCGCCACCACTTCTTCCGGTGCCATCAAGACACTGGCGGCTCTTGCCATTGCTGAAGCGGGCGGCAATCCTGATGACTGGCGCACCCCGGTGGAAAAGTCAGCGGAAACCGTGAAGCTGGAAGGCTATGATGTCATCGTCGTCGGCTTGGGCGGCTCCGGCATCCTGTCCTACTGCGCGGCGGCTGACCATGGTGCCAAGGTCATCGGCATCGAAGCGGCCGGCAATATCGGCGGCAACTCGGTTTCCGTTTACGGCCCGATGGCGCTGAATTCCAAAAACCTGATGGACAAGTACAACGACGGCAAGGAATACATCAATGCCGACGATGTCTACGATACATGGGTCCAGTA
>JAFWCP010000514.1 GCA_017536845.1 Solobacterium sp.
CCCTGCCGGTGGTATATATCTCAAGAACAAGGGATGATGAAGAACCGATCAATGCGGAAAGACTGGCCAGAAGGCTCAAGGGAGCTGCCCATGTCTTACTGCAGAAAAGCATCAGGACCAACCATAATCTGATGCTCATGGCGCATAGGAAGAATGAATATTTTGGCGGGGTAGGCATCTATTATCCGGCATCGGCCATGGTGCACAGGCGGTATATATCAGAATCCTGTGAAGGCTATGACGGTTATGTTCAGGACAGGGTTGTCAAGGCTGTCTTACAGTACAGCAATGCCCAGATGCTGGATCCTCTGTATACCTGGAGCGGCGTCAACAACCGCCTTCTGCTGAACAGGCTGATCAGTCAGCGCATGCAGAACATGCTTGCTGAAGATGCCCGCCGGAAGGCAGAACAGGAAAATATCCTTCTTCAGGAATCCTTTATCGAAAAAGAAAAGGAAATCAGAAAGAGTGCAGAAGAAAAGGCAAAGGAAAATGCGGATACGCTGATTGAAGCATTTGACGATGAACTGTCATCCCTGAAACGGCAGGTAGAACAGCTGATCCGCCAGAATGAAACCCTCAGCTATGAAAACCAGAAACTCAAAAACCGGCTGGATGCCCAGGATGGTGTACCGGTGCTGTTTACCGGCAAGGAAAAAGAATTCTTCCCCGGTGAAATCAGGGACTATGTGATCAGTGTTCTCAACGATGTCATGAAACGCCAGGTTGTAGAGAAGAACACAAGAAAGGCGGATATCCTCAATGACCTGCTGCTCACCAATATTCAGGATGACGTCATCAGGAAAAGGCAGGAAACCGTCAAGAAACTGCTGAAGGGCTATGACGGCATGTCCGGAAAACTCCGCCAGCAACTGACCAGCCTTGGCTTTACTGTTACCGAGGACGGCAAACATTACAAGCTGACGTATTACGGCGATGAAAGATATGTTTTTTCCTTTGCCAAGTCTCCCAGTGACTTCCGCTCTGGCAAGAACAATGCCGGCACAGTGATCAAAAAAATCTTCTGAAGCCTGCAAAGGATCATTTCAGAAAGCTTCTCTGGAACCTGGATTTAAGGCAGGTGCATGGAAAACACCATCATTTTCAAGAGAGATCTGAATGTCTTTGTTTCCGGAAAAAGAACTGGTCTTCATCAACTTCGCAGATAATATTGTTCTAACAAAGCGAAGACTGATAAGAGTATATAAATACTGCTGCATGGATGCCGAGAATGGTACTTCCTTCAGACATCCGTCTTCGCTGCATTCCAAAGGACAATTCAAAAACGGAGGAACAGGAAATGACAAGAGAAGAATTCTATGAAACCCTCAGCGATGAGGTAAAAGCAAAGATCAAGGCCTGCAGCAGTGAAGCGGAAATGATGAAGGTGCTGGAAGAAGAACAGATCGAACTGGCCCCTGAGCTTCTTGACGGCGTCAGCGGCGGACGTGAGCCGTGCCGTGATGTATGCAGCGGAATATCCACTGAGTCCTGCTTTTGTGACTGATCACGGAACAATGCATTGAAATGCAGCCATGATCTGTCGTGAGGCAATGGACCGGCATATGATGCCGGAAACAGAAAGCAGAAATGACCATGGGTGCATATTCTGATCAATCAGAACAAGGAGCTGAGGCTCCTTTTTCCTTTCCGGGGAAACGACCCATCCTATTGTGCATCAGTGATACAAGCAAGATGTCTTTGCTGGCAGGATCCATGAACACAGACAAAACAGGTGAGCAGACACTTTTCATAAACCTGATTGTGGTGTAGCATTCAGGGGACAAGGAGTTCTTCAAATGCAATCAGGAAGCATGGATATTTATCTCGCCAAACTCATCAAGGCGATCAATTACTGCAATACACAGATTCTGAATCCTTCTGAATACTGCGTCATCAAAGCTGTTTTCAACCATTTCCGCGATAAGGAAGACGGCTATGAAAAACTCACCGTGGAAAACCTGGCCAATGAGTCCGCCTTCTCACAGGCAAGCATCAGCAGGTTTATCAAGAAAATCGGCTATGATTCCTTTCAGGAATTCAGGATGAGTTTTCATAATGCCCGGCAAAGGCTGCTGGAAAGACGCGGCAGTCATGTCGAACACCTGTATGGACGTGATGCAAAAACAGCAGTCGATACCCGTTATCAGCAGGCTGTTGACAATCTGACAAAGACATATCAGTCTTTTGACCTGCCTTGTTATGAAAGAATCGTCCGACAGATGCTTTCAGCATCTTCCGTGACATTCATTTCTGATGATCTGGGCCTCTCCCTGTTCTTCACCCTGCAGCTGGATCTGATTGCCTGCGGTATCCCTGTCTTCCTGTTCAAAAACATTGAGGTGCAGAAGGAGCACAGCCAGTCTTTAGGCAAAGACGACCTGGTGATATTCCTTAATGCCGATGCCGGGTTTACAACAGATGAACAATGGGAAATCCTCCGCCACCTGCATGGGAAGGCAAGGATGATCGGCTTCTTCCAGGACAGACGTCCTGACCTTCAGAAGCTGTTTGATCAATGCGTTTTCTATGGGGCTGAAGGAAGCGTGCATGATGGCTTTTACTCCCTGTTCCTGATCAGCAGGATTTTCTCAGACCTGATCCACATGGCACAATCCTGACCTTTCCGGCATGCAAAAAAAGATTGAGATTTTTCAGATGTCAGCCGCAAGACTACCCGCAGGGGGAAGGTCAAAGAAGGCTTTCCTGTATACAATATCCTTAACAAGAGCACAGAACTGTGCTGAATCAGGAGGACACCATGAAAAAAATCTTAATGACAGCTGTAGCCGGGGCAATGCTGGCGGGGATGGTTCCGGTGCATGCGGAAGACCATCTTGTCTGGAAAACAGGCTCGGATGGCAGACAGTACTGGTATGAACACGGCAAGAAGCAGGGTGCCAAGGGTGACCCGAAGAACATCATCGACAGTACGTATGGCTATGAAAGAGGCAGAGAGATCTATGACCCGGCAAGCGATGCCTGGTACTGGCTGGATGCCATCTATGATGGCGCCAGGGCATGTGACAAGGAAGTCTGGATGCCGTATGTCTATCAGGATGACCTCAAGACAGGCAAGAATCCGGAAGGGAAGTGGGTCAGATACAATTCCGACGGTGCCATGATCAAAGGCTGGTACACACCGGTCGGCAGTGATGCCGAGCTGTATCCTGACCATTACGGAAAGATTTACCACTACGACCAGATCACCGGCGCCATGGCGAAAGGCTGGAGCGATTTTGATGAATATGATCATTATTTTTATCTGGATACCGGTGTACTCTGGGATCCCGTACCCGATGATATGTATTCCGATGACCTTGATGATTTCATTACTCTGTTCCTCCAGGGCTACTCGGGCCGTTATTTCTATTCTTCAGCAAATCCGCTGATCAATCCCGGACCCGTTGTACTGGATGTGCTTGGACACGGCACCTGCTTCCCGCTGGATTATTCAGTCGGCCCGGTTTCCTATAATTATGTGGTATCCCCGGATGCGTCGGATCCGCTTGGGTGGTTCCCTGCCAGCCATGCGGATGATCACGGTTATATAAAATACGATGCGGACAAGGTCGACTGGCTGGTTGAGAATGTCCTCAACCTCTCGCAGTTTGAAGCCAAAAGACAGCTCGACATGGGTTATGACATTGGCCATGTATATCGGTATGACTTCGGAAGTGATCATGCGTATTATGCCGCTGCACCCCAACCCGGTGACAAACCTTCGACCATCACAGCAAAAATCATCAACGTCAGGATGGACTGGAACCTCTACGTTGTGAACTATGAATTCGGGAATTATGGTTATATGGGCTACGATCACATATTAGGCGTTGGGAAAATGTACCTGCTGCTAAAGAGATTCAACGATACACCATACTGGTCGGTTCTTGCGGATGACAGAGAATGGTATAAGGGCTGATGAAACATGCCCGTTGCATCAGAACTTTTCCTGCGCAATGACGAAGCATCACTGACAGCTGTATGGATGTGACAGAAGGCCTTGCTGAGAAAAGGTTTATGGATCAGCAGGACATACAATAACCTTGACAAGGGCACTTGATTGTGCTGAATCAGGAGGACATCATGAAAAGAATCTTAATGGCAATCGTTGCCGGGGCAATGCTGGCGGGATGGTCCCGGTGCATGCGGAAGACCATCTTGTCTGGAAGACAGGCACGGATGGCAGCCGGGAGAATACTTCATGATGCGG
>JAFWCP010000515.1 GCA_017536845.1 Solobacterium sp.
CCGTGAGATCTATGATCCGGTTTCCGATGCATGGTACTGGCTGGATGCCGAAGCTGACGGCGCCAAGGCAGTCGACAAGGAAGTCTGGATGCCGTATGTGATCAATGGAGAAGAACCCGGCTCCACCAACGGCAAGTGGGTCAGATATGATGCAGAAGGAATAATGATCAAAGGATTCAGAAGAATCGGCGATCATTACTATTACTATGATCCGATCACCGGTGCAGGTGCTGACGGAGAGTTCTTAACCTCCGGCAACAATTATTCCGGTGTGAATTACTGGTATGAAAAGGGTGAACGGCAGGGTACTGTCAACGACCCGCAGGGCGTCGTAGGTGACGGCCTGGTCAGAGGCAGAGAAATCTATGATCCGTTAACCGATGCATGGTACTGGCTGGATGCCAACGACAAGGGAGCACCGGCCATGAACAAGCAGGTTTGGATGCCGTATGTATTCCAGGGCGAAGAACCTGGTTCAACAGACGGCAAGTGGGTCAGATACAACGCCGGCGGCGGCATGATCAAGGGCTGGTACAGAAACGAAGACGGCATTTACTACTATGATCCGATTACCGGCGCGATGGCCAAGGGTGAAGTCAAGATTGACGGCAAGAAGTATACGTTTGATCCGGTCACCGGCATTGCCCAGGGCAATATCGATGTTGAAGTTGATCTGGATACAGTCCCGACCGCCAATGTCACAGGCGGCAGAATTGCCGGCTTTATCGACGCAAACGGCGTGAAAACCTTCCTTGGTATCCCTTATGCGGATACGACTGCAGGCGAAAACAGATTTGCTGATCCGAAGGACGTTGTTCCCTGGTCCGGTGAAAAGAACTGCGCGAAGTTCGGCTCCATCGGCCTGGAAGTCTTACAGGATCCGTTCATGTGCTGGTCGAAGGAATATGTTGACTGGGGTCTGACATATGATAACGGCAGAATGGATGAAGATCTGCTGAACCTGAATGTCTGGACAAAGGCAAATAAGGGTGATAAGAAACCGGTCATTGTCTACATTCATGGCGGCGGCAACACTTCCGGTTCCGGCCAGAACGAAGTCTACAGCGGTGCCAACATTGTTAATAAGGATGTTGTCTATGTCACCATCAACTATCGTTACGGACTGCAGGGTTTCCTGTGCTTCAAGGATGAAGAAGGAAACGAAATCACCGGCAACTTCGCGCTCAAAGACATGGTCAAGGCGCTGGAGTGGGTCAGAGACAACATTGCCGAATTCGGCGGTGATCCTGACAATGTCACGATTTCGGGCCAGTCAGCCGGTTCTGCCAACGTACAGAAGCTGATGATCTGCCCGAAGGCAGCAGGTCTCTTCAAGCATGCTGTTGCCATGAGTGCAAACTCCTACGAAGGCTTCGGCCCGATGAGAGGTATTGACAAGCAGACGGCACAGGAAGAAGCTGCCCAGGCCCTGAAGGGTTATACCGTTGAACAGCTGCGCTCCATGACAACTGAGGAAATCCACAAGCTCAGAGATGTCTACAATCCTTCTTCCATGGTCATCGACAACGAATGGCTGCTCGACAGCCAGGTAGGTGCCTATGCAACCGGCGACTTCAACCATGTTGACTTCATGACCGGCTGCGTCACCGGTGATACTGTCCTGTTCGGCTCTTTCCTGACACTGCCGGATGATGCGACAGAATGGACGAAGGAAAGCTATGAAAAAGCTGCACTGAATGCGGTCGGCGCTGACAAGCTTGACAGGTTCCTGGAACTCTACCCGGCGGAAGGCGATCTGAACGAACTCGTTGCCCAGCTGGCTGTGGATATGTCCAATGCCCAGTATGCAATTGCTCAGCAGGCTAAGGCGAAGAATGACGGCGATGCGAAGAACTATCAGTGGTACTTCACTCGCGTTGTTCCGGACAAGG
>JAFWCP010000516.1 GCA_017536845.1 Solobacterium sp.
AAAGCACTCCTCTTTCACAAGCGTTTCAAAATCCTGACACCCTTCACTGACCGGTTTCATGACACATCTCCTGTTTTGCAAGTATACCATGAATCCCTTCCGGCAAATGTATCAGAAAGGATGAGATTCTCTTTCAGGATTCCGGAATATCTTTCAGCGCCAGATCCAGATACTGTTTCCGATAGGATTCCCTTGCCTCAGCATAGAGTTCGGCATACGTAATGCCGAATGCTTTCTGTAATGAAACCCCGTTGATATAAGCATTCACTGCTTCATCAATGCCGTACGTTTCGGCAAGATATTCAAATACGGCTTCGGCCTCCGGATACCCCAGGGCATTGCCGTCATTCTGTTTCCTCCCGTTCCTGTCCCCACGCTTGGAGGCGACAGAACTGTCATACTTCGTCCTGATCTGGCTTCTTTTGATCTCCCCTTCCAGCATGATGGCGCTGATCCCGTAGGCATGATAGTATGCCTCAAGGTCATCATAGCCTGTCACTTCTTTCGGGCAGAACGTCTGGTACAGGTTCCAGACGCTGTTGTGGAAGACCAGGTCATCTGCCTCTGCTTCCCGGCTGCTGGCCAGAACAAAGAAATCAAGATATTCCCTGTAACCTTTGCATATGGTATGATCCGGCTCAAAGCGTGTTGCTGCGGCAAAGCTGAAATAATCCGCAACAGCTTCATACTGCCAGGCAAAGCTTTCATCCGTCGGCTGTTCCAGAAGCAGGTGCACCGTTTCATGCCATACAGCATCGGCTTTCGTCAGACAGATCTCATTCCTGTAAATTTCCGCATATGTATGGCCCGTGGGATCCTGCATCACAATGCGGAAGGGTTCCGCATATTTCTGACGGGCGATGTCAATGACCGAAGGCGCTTCTTTTTCGATCTGTTCCAGAACCATGTCCATGCCGGCCAGGTAACTGCAGATCAAGGTATACAGATCATCCGCTTCTTTCATGAAGCTGTTTTCTTCAATGGCGAAGGTAATGTTATCAACATCCAGAGCACACACATAATGCTTCGGGTACGAAAGCTTCATGGATACTGCTTTGCTGCTGCCTTCCGGCAGATCGCCAAGATCTTCAAGGCCCATGCTCTGTTTCCAGTCTGAAAGAATGCGGCTGTGGTCCAGAGTCGCGCAGAAGGATGAAAACCCCTCCTTTTCAATGATAAACGCCGTCAGACTGCGGGCGGTCTGGCGGGCAGCCCTGACCGTTTCTTCATCCGCAAGCAGCGGGCACATATATACCGGTGAGCATGACAGCGTAAGGTCATGACCCCCTTCCGCATAATACGCCTTCAGGCTTTCCTCATCCGCTTCTTCAAACACATATGCCGCAAAGCCGGCCTGCTGCCATCCTGCTAAGCCATAGGCAGCTCCCAGCAGCTGTTCACGATACGCGCCGCTGCTCAGATCCTGCGGAGTGCAGAAGACCTGCGTCCCCAGGACCATGGGACTGCCCGACAGGGTTTCCCCGACGATATAAACCGTCACTTCTTTCCCCTTTGTCCCTGCGGCATTGGCTGCTTCGGCAAGATCTCTGCCGATGGCCTTGGCACTTTCCCGCAATGCCGTTTCTTCATAGACTCTGTCTTCCATATGCACGCTGAAAGAGTCCGCTGAAAGCATGTGCGTTGCAAAAACCGCCATATAGTCATCACTGCGGTTGTGCCTGCCCTCTGCCACAGGCATCTCGTCGATTGCTTTCTCAAGCTGTGCCGTTTCCTGCGCCGTGACCACCGCCTGTTCATTGCCGGATGATGAATTCACACGGCTGCAGCCGGTCGCCATTCCCAGCACCAGGAACACAGCCAGAATTCTGTTTCTCTTTTTCACGATTCTTCCTCCGAAATGGTTTTTTAAAATTATACCGGACAGGCGGGATGCACTGCTGACAAAATGTCCTGAATTTTCATCCGGTACTTGCTTTTTCAGCGATAGTATGCTGTAATTGTCTCACCTATAAAGAGTGCGCGAAGGGACAGCCCCGATGACCGCACGCCAACCTGCCGGATATGGTAAGGTGGCAAAGGCTGAACGATGGGTGCGTATCCGTGATTCTGACCACCCATCCGACGATGGGTGTTTTTCGTTGCCTCTTTACAGGAAAGTCATGAACGGAGGTAATGAATGATGACAAAGACAATCAAGGCATTAAGTGAAATGGAAGGCAGAGTGTATGTGCATCTTGCGGATGCTGAAACGGGGGAAAGGTTTCTTTGGCAGGCTGAACAGGAAGGCTTTACATTCACCGACGGCGCCAGACCGACAGAGAGGCATTATTCCGAAATCATGGCGGTCAACCATGACCGTACGATCAACTATGTCGGATTTGCCGGCCATATGGCGTACGGCAGCGCCGACAGGATCGGCAATGAAACTCTGATCAGGGTTGACTTCAAGGCGTATATGCGCTGATCAAAGCCGTCCGGACAGAAACGCGGTGAAGCTGCATGCCTCACCGCGTTTTTCATTTTCTTTCTTCCTGGGCTCAGCGGATGATGACCTCGCCGGTGCAGGGATAGACAGGATTGTCACGGATGATTTCCCCGATGCTGTCGGCGGCAATGACGCCGGAGCGGGGGTTTTTGACCGAGTCGATATGCCCTTTGATATCAGCCTGCACATCCGAGTATTCAAACGAAAGGTCTGTCCCTTCCATCGTGCAGTCAATCAGCTTCAGGTTTTCGCAATAGCATAACGGCTGGGTGCCGATGATCCGGCAGTTGATCAGGGTCAGGCCGTCGGAATACCAGGCAAGGTATTCTCCCTTGACGGTGCTGTTTCTGACAACGACGTTCTTTGCGTGCCAGAAGGCATCCTTGGTATCCAGGATGCTGTCTTCAATGGTCAGGTTTTCCACATACTGGAAGGAATACTTGCCGCTCATGTGCACATTCCTGAGATGAATGTTCCGGCTGTCAAAGAAGATGTATTCGGAATTGATCTCTGTATCTTCCAGGGTGATGTCATGGGATTTCCAGCCGAATTCCGCGGAATCAATGCTGCTGTTCTGAATGGTGATATTGCCGCATTCCCGGACGGCCTTGATGCCGTTGAGCTTTGAAGAGGAGATAACTCCGTCATCAGAATACCAGAGGGCAGCCCTTGTACTGTCATCCATCGATACATGATCCAGCGTAAAGCCTCTGACATGCCATAAGGGATAGCGAAGGGAAAAGGAACTGTCCTTCACGACAATGTCCCTTGCTTCCTTCAGGGCAGACTCTCCGTCGGCAGGGCCGGCAAAGGTACAGGAAATCACATCGGTCTTTTCAACATGGTACAGGGCTCTTTCTTCATCAAACTGCCTGCCAGTCAACTGTGTGCGCATAATAACCTCCTCTTTTCTGTGACTGTATTATACAGACATGTCAGAAAGATTTCCTTTCCTTTGCCCGGAAACTGCCATTGGCTGCAGGATAAGCCAATGGTCCCTGCCGCAGAGCCTCTGATACGAGTATTTTCCATTGCCTTCTTGCTTTGAAATCCACCAAATCGCAGCTTAAAATGGAAATACCATAAAGAAGAAATGAAAAAATATATTTTGAAGAAATTGCTGACAATCATGCTGGATTTATGTACGGCGATGCCGCTGATCATGGCAAGGGCGGAGGAAGAGAGGATCGTCCTTTCCGTTGGCAGCAGCGTGGTGGATGGCTTTGCTGCATTTGAGATCGCGTATGAAGTGTATCCTGATCCCATCAGCAACCATGAAATAAGTGTTGAAATTGCGGACAAAGACATCGCCATAGTGGTGATACCGGCGAACGGCAGGATTACCTTTGCGGCGATTGCCCCCGGAACAACTGTCATCACACTCAAGACGCCGAAAAGTGCCAGTGCATCCGCAACGGTGACTGTAAACGATGTGACAGCTGAAGGCCTGTCTTTTGCGGCGCCGGAGTATACGTGTTCGGTGAACAACATCAAAGAGCTGAAAGTGGTGCCGCAGCCGGTGAATGGCTTTTTCACGATTGCTGACGTCGACTGTTCGGATGAATCCATCGTTTCTGTCGAACATACCAAAACAGATGCGATTGTGGTGAAATGTCTTCAGGAAGGCGACGCCGTGATTACCTGTACGGTATCAGACCGCAAAGGCGGCACGTACACTGCAGAAACCATCGTTCACAGTGTTTTCAAGCCGGTCGAAGGAATTGTCATTGATACCGAATCAATCGTAAATGCATCGGGAGATGCATCTCTCATATATCATCTGATTCCTGAAGATGCTTCTGAAAGGCAGCTGATATTCTCTTCCAGCAATCCGGAAGTTGTCATTGATGACTACATGGTCGACGGTATGGGGATCGTTGCCCTGAATCTGCTGCAGGAAGGGGAAGCCGTCGTCACCTTAACAGCAGAAAACGGTGCGTCAGCCTCAATCAACGTCACGGTTCTGCATGTAGAACCGCAGATGTTCATGTTCCTGTCCAGGGAGGTTGAAGTCCCGGCTGACGGTCAGGATATGGCATTGATAACGATCAAGCCGGACAATGCATCTTTATCTGACGTTGTCTTTACTTCCAGCGATGAAGAGGTCGCATCCGTGCTCATGCTGATACCGCCGGTTGTCATGATCAAAGGTGGAAAGGAAGGCACTGCCGTGATCACCGGAACATTGCCCAACAGGATGTCCTCATCCGTTACCGTCAACGTGAAATACAAAGAACTGCAAAGCGCAGAGATGCATTTCAGAGAGTACACTTTCAACGGCAAGGGGCAGAGCGAAATTCTTGGCTTCACTGCCCAGCCTCTTGCATATTCCAAAACCGGCGTTGCAGTGACATCTGATGATCCTGAAGTGGCTGCCATCGATTTTGATGGCACAAAATGGAACATCATATCCGGAAAACCCGGCAGCGCCACTGTGACCATGACCCTGCCCAACGGCAATGCCTACACCACAAAGGTTACCGTTAATGAAGTCAGGGCGGAAGAGATTGCCTTTGCTGAGGAAAGCATTGCCATTAAGGAAGATGAAACAGGCATTGCTGCCTATACATACGGGCCTGAGAATGCCAACGGTGAAATCACCGCCACGATTGATGATCCTTCCGTTGCGGAAATCA
>JAFWCP010000517.1 GCA_017536845.1 Solobacterium sp.
AATGATGTCCTTGGGCTGCTTCTTGAGCTTGAGGCCAAAGGAAATATTCTCATAGACGTCCAGATGCGGGAACAGCGCATAATGCTGGAAGACAGTATTGACATCTCTCTTATAGGCCGGCACCGTCGCGATATCCACCCCGTCCATGATGACATGGCCCTCGGTAGGTTCCAGGAAGCCGGCGATGATCCGCAGCAGCGTTGTCTTGCCGCAGCCAGACGGTCCCAGCAAGGTTACAAATTCGTTTTCAAAGATGTCCAGGGAGATTCCCTTCAGGACGACCTGTTTGCCGAATGTCATGACGACATTCTGGACTTCAATCAGCTTTTTCATAATCATTTCCCCTCTTTTTTAAAATGCCGGCGGTGTGCTGACCCACAGCACGGAAGCCCCGGTACTGCTTTTGTTCTCCAGATAATGGTTTTCATTACCGCGGATGTAGAATGTATCTCCCTTTTTCATGAGAATCCCCTTTTTGTCCGATTCCCTGACCAGACGCACCTTGCCGGAAAGCACATAGCCGAATTCCTCCCCTTCATGAGGTTCGATATCCGCCGAACGGGAATCAGGTTTCAGCTCCAGCAGGACCGGCTCCATCGCATTTTTCTGCGCGTTGGGGACAATCCAGTGGATCACCTTATCCCCCTGCTCGTCGACGAAGGCATCCTCCGGCGTGAAGACGACCTTTTCCTCTTCCTCCTGGGCAAAGAACCTTGACATATTGGTGCCCAGTGCCTCGCAGATATCCTCCAGCGTCGTCAGGGAAGGCGTGGTCAGATTGTTTTCAAGCTGCGAAAGATATCCCTTGGTCAGTTCCGTGCGGGAGGCCAGCTCCTGCAGGGTGAGACCGTTCTTGATCCGCAGCTGTCTGATTCTAGATCCGATGTCGATCATGGGCCCTCCTGTTTAGTATGGCTAAACATTCAATTTGGTCTTTATAAACCGCTATTATTATACAGAAGCAAGGGTCTTTTGCAACAGGTTTCTAAACTTTTTGTTTAAAAATTTTAAACTTCTGCAGGGCAAAAAAAAGTCCCGTCAGGGACTTTTCAGCAATGACTGTTACTTGACGCTGAGGATGGCGCGTTCAATACTGGCCTTGGGCTGGAAGCCGACAATGGAAGACGCAGCCTCGCCCTTCTTGAAGATGATCATGTTCGGAATGGACATGATACCGTATCTCTCCGCCAGTTCAGGCAGGTCGTCAACATTGACCTTGATGAAGGTGACATCGGTCATTTCCGAAGCGATCTGCTCGACAACCGGGCCGACCATCTTGCAGGGGCCGCACCAGTCAGCATAGAAATCGACAAACACGACGTCATTCGCGCTCAGAACGGAATCAAATTCCTTTTCAGTTTCAATAATCTTCATATTTCAAACCTCACTTATTTCTTTGTACGTATAGATTATCACATATTTTACGCAGCCATCATAGCGATGTGCTCAATGGGCGTAGATGCCGGTGTCCTTGTCATACAGCAGCATCCACTGATCCAGCGGCGGATCAAACACATACACCTGTGCCAGGTCTGCCGTCACTGCATATTCGCTGTCCGTCAGCATCCTTTCCCCGGCCTCAAAGCTCAGCGTCATCCTGGTGCAGGGCTGATCTTCCACCATCACGTGGCCGCCGTATTTCAGCTGCATGCCGTCATAGATCTTATTGCGGATTTCCGGAATGTCGTAATACAGCAGGTCGAGCTGGGCCTGGTGGGCATAGTCGCCCGCATCCGCCCACATCGTAAAGTCATAGACCCCTTCCATCTTCGCCGGGGCGTCGATGTTAAGATCCAGCATGGGCGTGTAGGTCAGCACTTCATCATCCGAAACAACCGTGATATCCACCGTTGAAACACCCAGATACCCGGCCAGCAGAAAGAACGGCTCGCCGTTTTCACAATGGTAGATGACTTCGCCCTTCGTGTTGGTGACCGCGGCGGATATGCTTTCATCTGCCGGCACGATCAGGAACAGGTACATGCCGTTTTCCGATGTGACAAAATGGTCGGCGTCAATCCTTTCGGTAAACGGATAGGTTTCGGCATACTGCTCCCGCCTCAGGACGGATGCCAGTTCCGGATAGCCGATATCCCAGGCCGAT
>JAFWCP010000518.1 GCA_017536845.1 Solobacterium sp.
CCCCGGTGATGTACCTAGCCTGTTTCGGTTTTTCCTATTACAAGGCAGATCCGGAACACATCACGATGGACGTCTTTGACGGCATGATCAACGCCATCTGTCAAAGTGACATGATGAAACGGTTCTATAAAGGAAAGAACTGTTTTGACAGGGCGGAGATTGACAGATATGTGCACGGTTCGGAAAGGTCGAAGAAAAGGCAGTATCCGATGGACTGGGTATTTGATTTTTCCTATGACCTGTCTGTTCCGGAATATTACGTCACGCACCGGGAATGCGGTGTATGCAAGATTGCAAGGCAGGAAAACCTGATGTTCCTGATGCCGCATCTTTGCTTGATGGACTATCCGACCATTGAATACAAAGGGGGAAAACTGCTGCGGACAAAGACGCTTGGCAACGGCAATGACTGCTGTGATTTCCATGTGGTGAAGAAAGCATGAGAGAAAAAGACCTGCCGATTGATCGGACAAAACACACCGTCTATTCGAAAAACGCGAAGAAATGCGTCAGAAAACTTCTGCGTCGTTATTATGACCGCAGCAGGGCGGAAGAACTGTGGGAGAAGGTACAGCTGCAGTATGCGGCGTTTCTGAAAGATGAACCCGCCCTGAAGGATCTCAGGATCACAGCAAGCATCTATGATCCGATCCTGGTTTTTGCCTGGTACAAGGTGATTCCGGAAAAACCGTCGCTGGCAGAGGTGCAGCAGGATATTTATCAGGCCTTCTTCGGCAGTTTTGATCTTCTGGGAAAGGTCTTCAGTCTCAACCGGAAGTTCGACATCTGTCTGGCGGAAAAGATCTTCCGGAAAGCAAATGATATCCGCATTCAGGAGATTCAGCGCTTCCCGGCATCCTTCCGCATGGGTGCTTATGATTTTGATCAGGAGAACGGGGTGATCCGTTACAGCTTTACGCAATGCCCCAATGCCGAATTCGCAAAGCGTCATCATATGGAGGATGTATTGCCGCTGATGTGCAACTGCGACCACCTTGCCATGCGTAAAATTCATGCCTGCCTGATCCGGGAAGGCACGTGTGCGACTTCAAAGCGGTGTGATTACTGCATCGTCGGCGACAACAATCCGCTGGCAGGAGAATACGAACTGATCAAAGATGAGAGCGGCCTGCTGGTCAGCGTCAGGAAGGAAAAGACATGATTTTCCTGCAGCTGGTTTTATACTGCGCTGTGTTCATGCTGATGGTGAAGGCAGCGGTCAAAGACAATGCATTAAACGGGCTGTATTTTTATCCGAAACCCGTGCAGGAAAGGGCTTTTGCGCTTGGCCTGACAGACCGGGAAACTGTTGCCCGTAAACGGAAAGGATTCATGATCCCGTTCTTCCTGGTCATGGGAATCCTGCTTGTTCTGATCATCGGTCTCTGGAACGGGATTCATGCCTTCAGACCGGCATATCTGCAGGCGCTTCTGTTTCTGGAAGTCATGAACTGGTATGACGGAATCGTCATAGACCGGCTGTGGGTCGGCCGCAGCCGGTTCTGGATCATCGCGGGAACCGAGGATATCCCGTTTGTGCAGACCTGGCCACAGGTGCTGAAAAAGCGGGGGATCCTGACCCTGGTCTGGCTTGCCGGCGCAGTGATTGCGGCCGGGCTTGTCGTCCTGCTTTTCTGAAGGAAATGATGCGATTCGAACAGATTCATCGCATGTAAACCCTGGCTGGATGCTGCCGTAATTGAAGGATCTGTACAACAGTCCCGGAACATATTGATGGTTCCGGGATTTTTTCGTGAATGCGGATCAGACAGCTGCCTTTCATTCGATCTTTCATTCCCGTTGGGCTGAAAAGCCTGATCATCGCGGACAAGGCAGAAGATCTTTCTGAAGTATATTGACATCATGTCAGAATAGATATACCATACTGTAGCTGACACTGTGTCAGCATAGCCTGAACAAGACTGGCTATGGAAAAAATCAAAGGAGGAATTTCAGCATGTCCGGATCAGATACTGTTATCAAAAGAGTCATAGACATTCTCATGACTGCTGTCCTGCTGTGCCTGATGGCGTATCAGGTGACAGGCGAAATGGCACATGAATGGATCGGCATATCCATGACCGTACTGGTCATCATCCATCAGATCCTGAACCGCAAGTGGTATGGTGTCCTGTTCAGGGGAAAATACAATCCATACCGGACCGTATCCACCGTATTGAACATCCTGCTTCTGATCTGCCTGGCCATGACCGCGTTCTGCGGAATGTCCATGAGCAGTTATGCGGTGCCGTTTCTTTACGGCATGGCCCCGGTCGCTTTTGTCCGGATGATGCATCTTGCGATGTCGCATTGGGCAATCGTCCTGATGGGTCTGCATCTGGGCATGCATATCCCGGCCATGACGGCAGGGCTGAAATGGCAGCCAGAGACCAGGAATGTTCTCACATGGGTTTTTGCCGGTTTCAGCGGTATCGGCCTGTACCTGTTCTTACGTAACAACATGCCGGATTATATGCTTTTCCGGGTTCTGTTTGCCTTTATCGATTATGACAAAGCCAGCTGGCAGGTGTTCCTTGAAAATGTGCTGATGCTGGCATTCCCGGTATTTATCGGGACCCAGACAGCCCATCTCTGCCGGAATGCGGCAAAAAGAACTTCCGCTCAGAATCTGCGGCCGGCAGTATCTGTGATCGTCATGGCCATCATCGGCATCCTGCTTCAGATCGTGGTTCCTTCCGGAAATGGGACATCATATATTGTCAATGATGACTGGTCTTCGACAGCTGATGACATCACCGTCAGTGAAACGGACAATATCAGGCCGACAGAGCATTCAGCTGCAGAAACGGTGGATGACGGGTTTGTGATGATTCAGGGAGGCTCCTTCCTGATGGGCAGTCCGGAAACGGAAAACTGGCGGATTGATGATGAAATCCGGCATGAAGTCAGCGTCTCTTCCTTTTACATGGATCCTTTTGAAACCACACAGGCAGAGTATGTCCGTCTGATGGACGAGAATCCTTCCGCATTTATCTCAGATGCTCTTCCGATTGAGAATATCTCCTGGCTGGATGCCGTTCGTTTTGCCAACGCCAAAAGCAAGGATGCATGCCTGACACCGGTCTATATGATCTCAGATCAGGGTGTGACGTGGGATCGCTCGGCTGACGGCTATCGGCTTCCGACCGAAGCGGAGTGGGAATATGCCTGCCGTGCCGGTACGGAAACACCGTTCAACACCGAGAGGTCCTTAAGCGCGGCTGAAGCGAATTTCTATGGCCATTATCCATATGAAATCGAAGAGAACTATTTCAACAATTCTGTCCTTGAAGCAAAACCGGGAGAATACCGGCAGACAACGGTTTCCGTCGGCAGCTTTGAACCGAATGCATGGGGCCTCTATGACATGCATGGCAATGTCAACGAATGGTGCTGGGACTGGTACGGAACCTACGATACTGCGGCAGCGACGGATCCGACCGGACCGATTCAGGGAACAAGGCATGTCTATCGCGGCGGCGGATGGAATGATTTTGCAAAAAACATGCGCAGTGCCTACCGTGCGGCCGGGCAGGAAGATATGAAAAGCTTCAATCTCGGCGTGCGTCTTGTCCGCAATGCGGACCACAGTCCATCGGGATTGGTGACGGCAGGGGAAACTTCACTGCAGGCAGAAACTGACGGGAAAGTCCTGATTGCCTATTTCTCCTGGGGTGGAAATACAAGGCGGATCGCCGGTGAAATCCAGACGCAGACAGGCGCTGACATCTTTGAAATCTCGCCCGTGCAGCCGTATTCTTCTGATTACAATACGGTACTGATGGAAGCACAGGAAGACCAGCACAGACAGGCAAGGCCTGCACTTTCCGGACATGTGGAAAACATGGAGGCGTATGACATCATCCTGCTGGGGTATCCGAACTGGTGGGCATCCATTCCGATGCCGATTGCTTCTTTCCTTGAGGAATATGATTTTGCCGGGAAAACGATCATTCCGTTCTGTTCCCATGGCGGCGGCCGCTTCGGCCAGAGCCTGACCGCAGTCGCGAAACTGGCACCGGATGCAGTGATCGGAAAGGGACTTTCCGTCCATTATTCCGGCGGTGCATCCCTGAGCTCAGATGTCACCGCATGGCTGATGGAAAACGGCCTGGGCGAGTGAGGGTTCTCTGACGGTCAGGAACAGACAGATCCGACTATAAAAGGCCCGGGAAACAGTCATGTGGCTGCAGCCCGGGTCTTTTCCATGCTGTAAGGCGGCAGGGACTGAAGAGATGCAGAAGTGGGAATGAGAAAAAATCAGCCATGCTTTCTGAGCGATAGATGGAATACAGCGCGTGCCGGTGACAGGACGCAATGCCGCCTTCAATTCTTTCCTTGTCTTCTGACGGGAATCGGTAATATCGCTTCTTCCTGCATGTCTGTACAGGCTTCCATCATGCCGTCTGCCTGTGCTTTTATCTTCTGTTTTTTCTTTGTTATCATAACCAAAACACAATGGCAGCCTTCTTCATCAGTTCAGGTATGCGGCCGGAACCGGCAGGAAAGGGCGATAAAGCGGTGTGTTACAATACGTAACAGCACCGTGACGGCACGTCCCTTGTGAACATGCAGGATCAGACCTGTCATACGGTCAGAAAGAAAAGCGCGTCTGTATATGACATTTGGAGAAAAGCTTCGAAAAGCAAGGAAAGAAGCAAAGCTTTCACAGAATTTTCCGAAAAGGCAGGTGTTTCAAGATCGCCGTTGCCAGGTGGGAATCGGACAGAGGCATGCCGGATGTGGAGAACCTGAAGGTGATTGCCTCCCTGCTCAACGTCAGCATCGACTATCTGCTTGCGGATGACAGCCGACTGACATTCAATGAAACAAGGGAACCGATCGACCTGGATTCCTATACGAAAACAGGAAAGTGCCGGGATCGGAAGGATGCCGCCTGCTATGCGAAATACAGCAGTGCGGATGCGATCTATCCTTTGATCAGAAGGAAGAAGCAGTCCCTGCTGGAAAAGACCGTGGACATTATCGTAAGGCCCGGCATCGTGCAGCTTGCTGACTATATGAACAACTCTGACGGATATTTCCTTGTGGAAACAAAAGGGAAACAGCTTCTTGTCAGGGTCGGAAAGGATTTCATCTCGTCCTCGGAACCGGCAAACAGGGTGGATCCCAAGAAGTTTATCATCGGCAGCAATGTGTTCCGCAAAGCAGCTTACCGGCTTATCCGAAAAGGAAGGATATGTGATCAGGGCTGAAAAGCCCTTTTCAAAAGATGAATGAAAACAGCAAACCGGTGGAAGAATGGAATTATTCTCTGTTCATCCAAGGCAAATCCTGATAAACCTTTGCACTGAAAAAAGTGCAGTCAGGGTGGTATATGTCCGAACCGCAGTCAGGAGGAATTATTATGAGTTACTTTACGCTGAAAAACGGCGAAAAACTGTATTATGAGGACAAGGGAAACGGTCCCGAAACGCTGGTCATGATGCATGGCTGGACAAGCAGTCATGAAATCTATGAGAAACCGGTGGAAAGCCTGCAGAAACAGGCCAGATGCATCATCTATGACCATCGCGGCCATTCCTTCAGCAAGGATGCCAACCATGAAAACCCCACCATGGAAACACTGGCATCCGACCTGCATGAACTGATCGAGGGTCTTTCCCTTGCCGATATCACGCTTCTTGGCTGGTCAATGGGGGCCGGCGTTGTGTTCAACTATGTCAGGCTTTACGGCTGTGACCGCCTGAAGCGGATTATCCTTGTGGATATGACGCCTAAACAGCTCAACGACGCGGAATGGAAGCTGGGTCTGTATCAGGGCAGATACACGAAGGAAGATATGGAGCGTGATGCTGATAAGGACTTCTTCTCCCTGTACAAGGAATTTGCCGTCGGCGCAATTCCCAGGCTGAAGAAGATCCCCGGCTTCCTGTTAAGGAAACCGCTGAAAGAAAGGCTGGCAGGCTGTGACGAAGCAGTGCTGAAGAGTCTGGCAAAATCCATGAAGATGCAGGACAACCGTCCTGTTGTCGAGCAGATCACGGTGCCGGTGACATACTTCTACGCCGAACCCGGTTCCCTGTTCTCGCCGGCTCTTGCAGACTGGTACAAAGACCATGTCAGGACGCCCTTCAAGGCCGTCTGCTTCCCGGAAAGCACCCATATGCTGGTGAGCGACCATCCTGAGAAGTTCGCCGAAGAAGTCAGCAAGGTTCTGGGAAACTGATCTGCCGCTCATTGCACAGGAAAAACGAATGAAATACGAGGTTTCGATTGATCAGAAACTGTTTGATGTGTATCCGGATATCCGTCTGGGAGTACTGCGTTTCCAGGCGGATGTCAGGGAACCGGAAGAACGGTTCTGGGCTTTTATGCATGAAGAAGTTCTGCCGCAGGCACTGGCTGCCATGGCAGGAAAAGAATGGAGTGAGATTCCCGGGATCAGAGGAAGCCGTGCTGCCTATAAGGCATTCGGCCGTAATCCCGGCAGGTACAGGGTTTCGTCGGAGGCATTGCTCAGAAGAGTCCGGCGCGGGGACGAGCTGTATCACATCAATTCCGTGGTGGATGTCAACAACCTGATCTCTGTAAGAAGCGGCCTGTCCGTCGGCTCCTATGACCTCAGCCGGATTCATGGACCGATCATCCTGCGCAAGGCGGAACACGGTGAAGGATATACCGGCATCGGCAAGGATTTCCTGGATATGGAAAACATGCTCGTGCTGGCGGATGAGGAAGGCATCTTCGGATCCTCCATGTCCGATTCCACCCGTGCCATGGTGACGGAGAAGGCAAAGGACATCCTTGCGGTGATCTACTGTTTTGAAAATGACATTGACCTTGCCGCATTGCTGGAAGAAGCAGGCAAAGCGTTTGCCGGTTATGCCGGTGCGTATGATATTGAATCCTGGATGGTATGAGTTTCATGCCGTAACGTGACACCGATGCAGTGATATGAGGTGATCGATCCCTGTAAAGACGGGTATCCATACGATTCTGATCATTGAAGGGCTGCCAATGTGCTTTATGATGCTGCAGAAGAGCAGGCTGGCATGACACGGGACCGGGATAGTCCGGGAACCTGTGGGCTGAAGCCTTATATCCTTTGAAAGACGCTCATCGCACAATGGATCGGCACCCCGTCTGTTCATCCCCTGTACGATGCTCTTGCTGCCGGTGACCTGAAAATGCCCCGCTGTTCGTAAGTCCGGGATGCCATCAGCCGCTGCATCTACACAGGCCTGCATGGCGGTTCCATCATGAAAGGGTGGATGAAGGAAGAAAACACCATGATCTGCTGCTGTTCCGGCGGCAGGTTTTTTTGTTGACGAAAGAGACTACAGACTGTAGAATGCAAAAGACTACAGATAGTAGTCTGAAGGGAGGCGCATATGTCTGAAATTCAGTTAGGCGTGATTGAAAGCCGTTTTGCGGATATGATCTGGGACAGGGAACCGGTCACTTCAACGGAACTGGTGAAACTGGCGGAAAAGGAATTCTGCTGGAAGCGGACAACAACGCATACAGTCATCAGACGACTGTGTGAAAAGGGGCTGTTTATCAATCAGAAAGGAACGGTCACTTCCCTCATGTCACGGGAACAGTTCTATGCCAGGCAGTCAAGACAGTTTGTAAAAGATTCCTTCGGCGGCTCACTTCCGGCCTTTATTGCCGCTTTTACCAGGGGCGGGGACATCTCTTCTGAAGAAGCCGAAGAAATCCGGAAAATGATCAGTGAAGCGGAGGAAAAATGATGGAAGCTGTCATGATCCGGATCCTGAATATGAGCATTTCTGCCGGCTGGCTGATGCTGGCGGTGATGGCTGCGCGTCTGCTTCTGAAAAAAGCGCCGCGATGGATCACCGTCATTCTGTGGGGACTGGTCGGCCTGAGGCTTATCATGCCGTTTTCCATCAGCAGTTCATTCAGCCTGATCCCGGCCTCGCAGGTCATCCGCCCCTCGCTTGTTTACAGCATGCACCCCACGGTCAGCAGCGCGGTGACGGTTATTGACGACACGGTCAGCCCCGTCCTTGAAACTTCGCTTGCGGCTGATCCTGCCGCAGGCGTAAATCCCATACAGATCTGGCCTGGCGTGCCTGGTGCAGTGTGGCTTGCCGGTATGGCCGTGATGCTGTCCTATGGCCTGATCAGCCATTTTCGGCTGCGTCGGAAAGTCGCGGAAGCCGCCTTCCTGAAAGAGAACATCTGGCTTTGCGACCGCGTGGAATCGCCGTTTATTCTCGGTGTATTTCATCCGCAGATTTATCTGCCGTCATATCTGGAAGGACAGGAAAGGAAGTTTGTCCTTGCCCATGAACATGCCCATCTGAAACGGGGGGACCATCTCTGGAAGCCGCTGGGCTTTCTGCTGCTTGCCGTATACTGGTTCCACCCGCTTGTCTGGATTTCCTGGATCCTGCTGGGCCGGGATATTGAAGCAGCCTGCGACGAAAAGGTCATCAGGGATATGGAAATGGAGGATAAGAAGGCCTACGCCAATGCGCTTGTTTCCTGCAGCCTGCACCATCGGCTGATCTTTGCCTTTCCGCTGGCCTTTGGGGAAACAGCTGTAAAGCGGCGAGTCAAAGACATCCTGAATTACCGCAAACCGGCTTTGTGGCTGGGGGTAACAGCGCTGCTTGCCTGTGCGGCCATTGCCGTATGTTTCCTGAGCGATCCTGAAGATGAAGAGCAGGATCTTTCCTTTCTCAACTATAAAATGGCTGTCTCCCTGATCGGCCAGAACGGTACGCAATATGCCTTGCACTGTCCTGCCGAAGTCAGCGAGATACAGGTCGGCGCCGTCGATGACTGGGAACTGGTGCGGTATCTGGAAAACTGCCGCTGGACGAAAAAACGGTTTCCCCCTCAGCAGCCTGCTTCTCCCGGCTCGGTGGAGTTTGTGATTGAAGAGGGGTATCGCATTACGGTTTATCAGAAGCCAGTGCTTGCCCGTGTACAGTCTGAAGAAAAGACCAGGTATTACCGGACAGGACCGGACGACTATGAAAAAGCACTGGAATTGTTCCATCCGGAAAGCCCGTCAGGGATGACAATGTTCAAAGGCAGGGTACTGAATCTCTTTGTCCAGGAAGGAAAGACAGCCGGATTTCTTGCGGAGGTAACAGAAGACACAGCTTCTTTCAAGGCCGGGACACAGGTGACGGTGCCGTATGAAGAAAACAATCCTTCACCTGATCCTGCCGTTGGGGACATGGTTGAAGTGGCCTTCACCGGTGAAATCATGGAAACCAGGCCGCTGCAGATTTCAAAGGTCATCTCTGTTCGCGTGCTGCCGGATACAGGTGTTTCCGCTGCACCTTTATCTGACCGCATTCCCTGCGTGAAAGCCGAGGGGAAACTGTATCTGGACACCGGCAAGGATGCTTCCGGCATGATTCCGCTGACGCCTGATTCCAGCTTTGACGGAGCAATTGTATCCGAAGTGGACGGTAGTGAACTGCCGGCTGAAAACGGCCAGTCGAATTTTGGCGCCGGATATGGATACAAGATCATTGACGAGAACAATATCGCCGTTTACATCAATCAGAAATGGCAGCTGTTTACCGCTGAAGAGCCTGCCTCCGCAAAGGAAAACAGCACTTCTTTCTACCTGACCATCGGGGCTGACGGGGTGAAATCCATTGAAGTAAAAACGAAGTATATGAGCGGCGGCTGTGAGAATGCGGACGGCTCCCCGTACAGAAAAGGGGAAAGCATCTGGCTGGAACCGCTGGATGGACTTTCTGACCTTGGCGGTGTGACCGTATCTGCCCTGGATGCAGGCGGGAACGTGATCTGGACAGTGTCTGTCCCAGACGATCAGGGCCTGAAACGATGGAGCGATGAAGGCTGGGCCATCATGAATACATCTGAAAGATGACAATCACTGGAAAAGCTTCCCGGAAACGGAAGCTTTTGTTTTGCCGTCATACATGTTCATGGCTGCCTTCAGGCGATGTTACAGCGGGAAAGCGACCGCTTCCTGATAAAGGTTTTTCAGGATGGCAAGGAATGTCTTCAGGCTTTCCCTCTGGTCATCCCTGTGCGTGCAGAGCACACAGGAAAAGCTTTCTCTGCAGTCAAACGGAATCCAGGCAAACTGGCCGCTGTGGTCATTCAGGAAACCCGGCGCCAGGCAGACGCCGCGTCCGGCGGCCACATTTGTCAGCGTCGTATCATGGTCCGCGCTGTTGAAATAATCGATCTTTCCGGAGCTGATCAGCCGGTGCTGGACGGTCCTGAGCGCTGAGGGAGAACCGCCGCCGACCATCAGTGTCCGGCCATAGAGATCTTCTTCATGCACAAGGTTCTTTTCAGTCAGGGGATCCTCCTTGTCCGTGATCAGGTAGATGCGGCTTTCAAACAGATCATGGACCTGGATGCCGGCGACCTGCCGTGTCTGTTCCTGCAGGGCAAAAACGACATCCGCCTCATGGCGCAGGAACAGGTCCATGCTCGAGGCGTAATGAAACAGAGGCGTGACCTGTACGTCCGGCATGGCTGATGCAAACAGGCGCATGGCTTCCGGCAGGAAATACAGCGACTGGCGGACGGACATGCATACGGAGATACTGTCCCGGTATTTCGCGCTGAAGTTCTGCCCCTGCTCGATAGCCCGTTTGAGATCCTGCCGCATTCCGGTCAGGAAGGAGACAAACTGGGCACCGGCCGGGGTTAAGGCTGCCCCCTTGCCGCTGCGGTCAAAGATCGTAAAGCCGACCTCTTCCTCAAGAAGACGGATCTGGTAGGAGAAGGTTGGCTGGCTGACAAACAGGTTTTCCGCTGCCCGGCTGAAATTCAGCGTATGGGCAAGCTCAATGCAGTAATCAATCTGTCTGGTATTCATTTTTCGCTCCCTGCTATTTAAAAATTCAATCAATTATAGCGTCTTTCAATTGGATTCGGCAATAATTGATTCCTATAATAATCACGGATCAAGACAACAGGAGGTTAAGGATATGAGTAAAACACTGATCGCATTCTTCTCAAGGGCGGATGAAAACTACTTCGGCGGCGCCATGCGCTATGTCAAGGTCGGCAATACGGAAATCGTCTGCGGCATCATCAATGAACTGATCAATGCCGACAGCTTCAGAATCGAGATGAAGAATCCGTATTCTCCGGTCTATATGACCTGTATTGAGGAAGCCAAAAAGGATCTGCGCACAAAGGCAAGGCCCGAACTTGTTTCCCTGCCTGAAAATATTGATGCATATGATACGGTCATTCTGGCCTATCCGAATTACTGGGGCACCATGCCGATGGCAGTCTTAACCTTCCTGGAAGCGTTCGACTTCAGCGGCAAGACAATCCTGCCGCTTTGCACAAACGAAGGCAGCGGCATGGGAAACAGTAAACGCGATATCAGAAAGGCCTGCCCGGGTGCGCAGGTCAGAAGCGGCCTTTCCGTCACCGGCAGCGAAGCGGCCTATGCGAAAGAAGATGTGCAGGCATGGCTCTCCGCGAGCGGCCTGCTGTAAGGGGAGGAAATCATGAACGTATTTGAAAAACTGAAAAACGGTGTACCTGTCCACATGCGGTCGGAAGAATACCGTCCGGTCATTGCCGAGCTGCACCGGGCAGACAAGGCACTGTTTCATTTAAACCATGCCGAACCGCAGTCTGAAGAACAGAAGAAGGCATTTGAAGAACTCTTTGACGGATCGATACCGGAAGGCCTGGGCATCTTTACGCCGACCCAGATTGATTTCCCGAAACAGATCACCTTCGGAAAGCATGTGTTTATCAACCACAGCTTTACGGCGATGTCGATCGGCGGCATCGAATTCGGCGACAATGTCCAGATCGGGCCGCATGTCACGATTGTGACGGACAATCACGATCTCAAAGACCGTTATGTGCTGAACTGCCGTAAGGTTGTCATTGGCAATAACGTCTGGATCGGTGCTTCCGCCAGCATCATGCCGGGCGTGCATGTCGGCGACAATGCCGTCATAGCCGGCGGGGCGGTTGTGACCAAGGATGTGCCGGCCGATACGATCGTCGGCGGCAATCCGGCAAAGGTGATCCGGAAGATTGAGGCAGTCGCATGAGGAAGGCAGCGCTGTCATTTGCAGTGATGCTCCTGCTGGCATCCTGCGGGAGGGCTGGCCGGATGGACGACACTTCAGGGGCTGAAAACAGGAAAGGAGAAGACAGCATGTACGGTTATGACCTGACGGGGTTTTCAAATGTAACGATCACCGGGATTGATGTTTCTTCTTTGAATGAGGAAGAAACGGCGCTCCTGTCTGCCCAGGCAAGATACTGCCAGGCAATGACCGAGGCGGATGTTGATGCCATGCGGCAGCTGGTTTGCGAAGATATGGTCTATGTCCATATGAGCGGCATGCGCCAGACCAGGGAAGAATACTTCGCGGACATTGCCCACGGCAGCCTGCGCTATTTCACCATCGGCATTGAAGACCCGGTCATTGCGGTGGATGGAGAGAAGGGATCGATCACCTGTACATCCGTTCTCAATGCCGATGCCTATGGGGCAAGAGGTACCTTCCGCATGAAGGGGACGCATCACTATGAGAAGCGTGACGGCAGCTGGATCGCCGTCAACGCGTCATAAGGAGGAACAGGATGAAAACAAGACTGCTGAAGGATATTGAAGTCAGTGAAGTTGGCATGGGATGCATGGCCTTTTCCCATGGCTATGGAAGAATCTCGGAAGAACAGTACAGCATCGAAGCAATCAGGAATGCTTTTGACCATGGCTGTACCTTCTTTGATACGGCTGAAGTCTACAGCCCGAACCTTTCCGGCATCGGCCACAATGAGCTGATCGTCGGCAAGGCCCTGAAAGATGTCAGGGACAATGCCGTCATCGCCACCAAGCTGATGCTGCATGGGTCTGGATCCGGGAATGTATATCAGACAATCCGGAAACATCTGGAAGGATCACTGGAAAGGCTGCAGACCGATTATGTGGATCTCTATTACCTGCACCGCATGAGCAGTGTGCCGGTTGAAAAGGTTGCGCAGGCCATGGGCAGGCTGGTCGATGAAGGCCTGATCCGCGGCTGGGGCCTTTCCCAGGTGGATGTGGATGTCATCGAGAGAGCCCAGCGTGTCACCCCGTTGTCTGCCATCCAGAACATCTATTCCATGGTGGAACGGGATTCGGAAGAAAAGATTATCCCTTACTGCATGGAACACAATATCGGCTTTGTGCCGTTCTCGCCGATCGCCAGCGGCCTGCTGTCCGGCAGGATTACGCCGCAGACGCAGTTTGAAAGGAATGATGATGTACGCAACTGGGTGCCCCAGCTTTCCCGAAGGAACATTGAAGGAAACCAACCCATCGTCGAAATGCTGAGGGAGTTTGCGGAAAAGGAACAGGCCACGCCGGCCCAGATCAGCCTGGCCTGGATGCTTCACGAATACCCGAACGTGGTTCCGATCCCGGGATCCAAAAACAAGGAAAGGATCCTGGAGAACCTGGCTGCCGCCGATGTCGTGTTGACCGATGAGGAAGCTGCAGCTCTGGAAAAGGAACTGAACAGTCACAGAGTTTTCGGCCATCGTGGCCTGGGAGGATTCTGATCATGAAAACGAAGATGAAAAAACTGTCCTGCCTGCTGTTTGCCGGCATGCTTATGACGAATACCGGATGCAGCAGCCGGGAAAGTGCGGCTTCTTTGCAGGAAGCGGAAAACAGCAGTCTGCAGTCTGATGCAAGGCCTGACGCAGAAACAGCAGACAGCCTGAGCGAGCAGACGGAAGAAACATCTGATGCATCTGAAACAAAGGCTTCCGACATCCTGGTTGTATACTTTTCCCGTACCGTCGAGCAGTATACGGTCGGCGTGATCGACAAGGGCAATACGGCCATCGTCGCGGAAATGATTGCGGAAAGAACCGGTGCGGACCTCTTTGAAATCCTGCCGGCGGATGACCATTACCCGACGA
>JAFWCP010000519.1 GCA_017536845.1 Solobacterium sp.
AGCGGAAGATGCCGCCGTTGGGCATGCCCGCCTTGCCGGCACTGCGGCGCTTTTCCATATACGTGCCGCGGTCCATGTCAAACAGGATCTCGAGCATGTTGAGGTAGAGGGTGCCGTGCGAGACAAGCAGGATGTTCTGGCCGTCCTTGGCCATTGTATAGGCCTTGTGCAGGAATTCGGTGATGCGCTTTTCGATCATTTCCCGGTTCTCACCGCCGACATCCGCCCAGTTTTCGGTAATGTGGCGGCGGAAGATTTCTTCCTTCCAGGAATCGGTCACGATACCGTCGAAATCGCCGAAATTCACTTCCTTGAGCCCTTTGTCGAGCACCAGTTCGCATTCATGGTAGCGGCGGATGATTTCCGCTGTCTTGCGGGCGCGGCTGCTGGGTGAGGAGTAGATGCGTTCAAAGTGGATGAAGCGCAGGGCCTCGGAGGCAGCTGAGGCCTGGCTGATGCCGTTGGCGGTCAGCTGGGAGTCACACCAGCCCTGCATGCGGTTCCACTGGTTGAAGATGGTCTCGCCATGGCGGACATAATAGAAGTGCACGGTTTTTTCCTGGGGCACATCAGAAAATGCTTCCGGCCTTGCCGGCATGGTCTGCAGGTGCCAGCCTTCCTTGTCATAGGTGAAAGTGAAGATGCTGCCGTTGGGGATGGCGTTCTCCCCTTTTTCCCGGCATTCCGCTTCATAGGCTTTGATATCGACGCCGAGCATGGTTTCCAGAAGGCATCTGGCAAACATGCCGTGGGAGCCGATCAGCACCCGGTCGCCGTCTTCACATTCCCTGACAATGGCGGCAAATGTATCGGCAATGCGTTCATTGATTCTTTCCCCTGTTTCCCCGTCAACCGCGCTGAAGTCCTTAGCCTCGAAAAAGGCGCGGATCTCATCCGGATGGGTCGTAAAACGAGTGCCCTCAAAACGGCCGAAATCAAACTCATGCAGGTTGTCGAGAATCTTTGTCCGCTGCGGGTCATGACGGATGATGTCTACGGTGTCCATCACCCTCTCCGCCGGAGAAACGTAAATCCGGTCAAAGAAGATTTCCGCAAGGGCGTCCCGGGCTGCCTCGGCCTGGGCAATGCCGGCCGCGGTCAGCGGCGAATCCGCCGTTCCCTGCATGCGGCCTTTTTTATTAAACAGTGTCTCGCCGTGTCTGACGAAATAGAATTGAATTGTCATATGTCTTTCCTCTTCATTGTTATTCATATTATAGCAGAAGTATGCCGCGTATGAAATACAAGCCTCAGGGCATTAAAAAACCGTCGCTGTGACGGTTTCAGTTCATCTTTTCAAGGAATGTCCTGTATGCCCTGTAAGCCTCATAGACGTCAGCCTTGGAGACCACTTCGCAGGGCGCGTGCATGTTCTGCACGGGAATGCCGGCGTCGATGACATCCATGTTCAGGTTGCCAAGGACATAGGCAATTGTTCCGCCGCCGCCGGCATCAACAGCGCCCAATTCAGCGGTCTGGAAGGTAATGTCAGCATCGTCCATAATCTGACGGATCCGGGCCATGTATTCGGCACATGCGTCGTTGGAGCCGCTCTTGCCGCGGGCACCGGTGAATTTCAGGAAGGCAACGCCCTTGCCGAAATAGGCGCTGTTCTTCTTTTCCATGACCTCCGGATAGTTAGGGTCGAAGGCGATGGCGACGTCGTTGGACAGGACCTTGCTTGCCGCGAATGTCCTGTTCAGGCTGACGATGCCGGAATATCCCTGCTTTTCCAGCATTTCCGAAAGCACCATCTCAAAGAAACGCGACTGCATGCTGGTGGCGCCGACCGAGCCGATTTCCTCTTTGTCGACAAGCATGACGCAGGCGGTCTTTTCCGCTGCTTCCATATCCAGCAATGCTCTTAACGATGTATAGGCACAGGCCCTGTCATCGTGGCCGTAGCCGATGATCATGGACCTGTCGATGCCGTAATCACGGGCTTCACCGGCCGGGACAGCTTCGATTTCCGCCGACAGGAAGTCATCTTCTTCCACGCCGTATTCCTTCTTCAGCATTTCCAGAACATTGGCCTTGACGGCATCCTTTTCGGTATCGGCCAGGGGGATGGAGGCAAAGGTGATGTCGAGCTTTTCGCCTTCGATGACTTCATTGGCCTTTTTCACCATCTGTTTCGATGCCAGGTGGATCAGCAGGTCGGAGATGCCGAAAACCGGGTCACCTTCCTTTTCCCCCAGGTTTACATCAATGACGGTGCCGTCCTTTTTGACGATGACGCCGCATAAGGACAAAGGCCTGGCGACCCACTGGTACTTCTTGATGCCGCCGTAGTAATGTGTATCCAGCAGCGCGATGCCTTCGCTTTCATACAAAGGCACCTGCTTGAGGTCGGTGCGCGGTGAGTCGATGTGCGCTCCCAGGATGTTCAGCCCTTCCGTTAACGGCCTGCTGCCGATCACGAAAAGGAAGATGTTCTTGTTCCGGTTGGTGACATAGACCCTGTCACCCGGGGCCAGCGTTTTCTTTTCATGCAGCGGCATGAATCCTGCTGCTTCTGCCAGTGCGGCTGCGTTTTTCACAAAGGCACGTTCTGTTTTGGATGCGGAGAGGAAGCGGCGATAGTCTTCGCAGAATGCAAAGAGCTTTTCCCTCTGTCCGTCATCAATTTTTTCCCATACTGTTTTCTTCACTTGATTCCTTCTCTTTCTATATCTGATATCTGCCAAAGGCATTGACAATCTTTTTTTCGCCGGCAATCTTTACGATCATGCCGTCATCCGTATACTCCTGTACATCGACAGAAACCCGTGTCCGCTGCTTTGACAGGGCGGAAAACAGGCTATACGGGATGAAGCAGGTCATTTCGGCTTCCTCAGGATACAGGGTATATACGATCCTGTTGAGAAGCATTTCAATTCCCCTTTTTGTTCTGCAGCTGATGAGCATGCCTTCTTTAGGCATATCATCCAGCAGGTCAACCTTGTTGTATACCCGGATCAGCGGTACGTGACCGGCGCCGATCTGGTTCAGGGTGTCCCGGGTAACCAGCGATTTGGCTTCATGTTCAGAATCCGACGCATCAATCACTTCAATCAGCAGGTCGGCATCCGCGGCAGCAGCCAGGGTGGATCTGAACGCGTCAACAAGCATGTGCGGCAGATTTGAGACAAACCCGACCGTATCATAGAGATAAAACGCCTTCTGGCCATAGCGCACCATCCGCACCGAGGTATCCAGGGTTTCAAAAAGCATGTCCTTTTCCCTGACCCGGCTGCCTTTGGCGGCGGTCATTTCCAGAATGACGTTCATCAGAGAACTCTTGCCGGCATTGGTATAGCCGACTAAGGCGCAGCGTTTGACGCTGGTCTTTGCCCGCCTTCTTTCATCCGTCAGCCGCTGGGCCTCCATGGCAGCAAGATGCTTTTCGATTTCGGCAATCCGGCGGCGGTATTTCCGCTGGATCAGGGATGAGCGCATTTCACCTTCACCGCGGTTGGTCGCGCTGCCGCCCCGCTGGTGGGAGCTCTCTTCGTTTTCCTCTTTGACCGACGGCAGATCATAGCGCAGCCGGGCCAGTTCGGTCTGCAGCTGGGCCTGTTTTGTACGGGCACGCTGAGAAAAAATGTTGAGGATCAATGCGGTACGGTCAATCACATCAGCGCCGACAATTGCAGCCAGACGGAAGGCAGCGGCCAGCGGCAGGCTGTTGTAGAAGACAACCTTTTCCGCGCCTGTTTCGGCTACGGCAGCCTTTAGCTCGAGAGCCTTTCCTTTTCGAAAGGCGGTATCCGGATCCATGGAACGGGAGTTCTGGGTGATCGTACAGACGGGCTGGTAGCCGCAGGCATTGCAAAGAGCTGCTGTCTCAGCCAGCAGCGACACAAATTCCTGCTCTGATTCCTTCAGGCGGATCCCGGCGACGATCACTTTTATCATATCTTCAGCTTTTTCTCTCCCCTTCTATTCCCTGCCTTATGACGGCAGCTGCCGCAGATCAGAATACTGTTTGATGTCTGTTTGCGGCAAGGCTGCTATAGTCTATCTGATTTTATCTGCAAGTACAAGCAGACTGCTGTTTGACAACATGAAAATCCGGTTTGAAACCGGATTCTCAGTTTATCTTTCAAAAACGGTGCGTCCGTCGGTCATCGTATACATGACGCGGGTGTTTTCATCAATCTCCACATCACTCAGGACGGTGAAATCCGCGGCCCGGCCGACCGTAATGGCTCCCATGTCGTAGCTTTTGTCCAGCAGTGTATACGGCTTTTCGCAAAGCGAACGGAGGATCAGGTTCTGCTCATAGCCCTGCTTTTTCAGCTCGCATATGACGGCAAGCGGATCCTGGCATCGATCGGCGTAATAGATTTCCAGCGGGTCATGGCCCAGGCGCATGTAGTTTCCGGCGGCGATGCGGTCATCCCTGATGTCGGTGATGATGCCGGAATGGAAGAAATTCGTTTCATCCACGACTTCGTCATAGAGCTTCAGCACGTTTTCCAGCTGCGATTCATCATCGGCCCGGGCCAGAAACGGCGTATTGAAGCGGGCCGCGAGATAACTCATCAGGTACGGGTCTTCCAGATCCTCAGGGAGGTAGAGATGGCCGATTTCAAACATCGGGTAGCCATCCCCGTACACATATCCCTGGTCCAGGAAGGCGGCATAGTCATCCGGGTGCTCAAACTGCAGCATTTCATGGATCCTGACCGCGAATGCCTGGTCCTGTTTCAGGGCTGTTTCAAGGTGCTGCAGGACGGTCCGGGGTTCCTGTCCGGCAACGGCGAAATCATTGCTTAAAACACTTGTCACGCCCTTTGACGCAAGATCCAGATATCCTCTGGCGAGATATTTCTCATACGGAACAGACAGCGCTTCATCCGTATTGCTCAGAGAACGGTCTTTCTGAATGATGCGGACCTTTCTGTTCAGCCCGGAAAGGTCAGCCTCGGTAAGGTCATTCGATCCGCCGTACAGGATGACGTCGGTGCCTTCTTCCTTCTGCAGGAACTGTTCGATCTCTTCTTTTCCGAAAGATGCCGGGATTGTATGGGCCAGGCGGTAGCCGTATTCATACAGGGACAGGCCGCACAAGACAAAGCCGGGTACGACATACATGCCGCGCAGGTCGACAATTTCCTTTTCCCCGGCCTGCGCCATGGCGGCAAGGACCTGTTCATCAGAGCCAAGGGCAATGATATCACGGTATTCGACAATAAACGCCGTCGCGGACTGGCCGTGGATTCGGGCGTTGATAAAGGCTCGTTTCATTGTGGTAGCCTCCTTAATACAATGAGTCTGGCTAGAGTATACAACGTTCAGCCGACAAAAGCAAAACAGCACGCTGAAGGAGATTATGCTTTAGCCTTTTCGGTTTTGAGCTCAGGATTGAACTGGGTGTTGTAAAGTTCGGTATAGACGCCGCCGGCATGGACCAGGTCTTCATGACGGCCGCGCTCGACGATCTCTCCGTCCTTGACGACCAGGATTTCATCGGCTGCCAGAATAGTTGAAAGCCGATGGGCGATCAGAATTGATGTGCGGGCGGTGATCAAAGGGTCAATGGCATCCTGGATGGCCTTTTCGGAGATGGAGTCCAGGGAAGCTGTCGCTTCATCAAAGATCATCAGGGCCGGGTCTTTCAGCAGCACCCGGGCGATGGAAATGCGCTGCTTTTCGCCGCCAGAAAGCTTCAGGCCGCGGTTGCCCACCTGGGTTTCATAGCCATGTTCCTGACGCATGATGAAGTCATGGATGTTGGCCTTTTTGCATGCTTCGACCATTTCCTCCTTTGTTTTAAAAGGTGCCGCATACATGAGGTTTTCCCGGATTGTACCAGAGAAAAGGTACGTATCCTGGCTGACCACGCCGACGGCAGCCCGCAATGAAGCAAGGTCGATGTCCTTGACATTGATGCCGTCAAACAGCACTTCCCCTTCCGTGACGTCATACAGGCGCGGGATCAGGTTGATCAGTGTTGACTTGCCGGAGCCGGAAGGTCCGACGATGGCAATGCTGTTGAGGCTTCCAGTTTGAAGGAAATGTCCTTTAAGATCATCCGTTCGGGATTGTAGCGGAAGAAGACATTCCTGAATTCGACCGTGCCTTTTGGATGTTCCAGCTTTACCGGGTTTTCGGCATTCCGGATTTCAATCGGCATGTCGTAGTAATTGAAGATTCTTGTAAACAGCGCCATCGAGCGGATCCACTCGGTCTGGATGTTGAGCAGTGAGTTCACCGGCCCGTACATCCGTGACAGCAGCGAGACCATGACCGTGATGTCACCGACGGTCAGGTCAGCGCCATGGCGGATCATCAGCAGGCCGCCGATGAAATATATCAGCATCGGCCCGATCGATGAGAAGGTCGAAATGACGACCCGGAACCAGCGTCCGGCCATTGATTCACGGATGTTGAGGCGGATCATCTTTTCGTTGACCCGTTCGTATTCCCGCTGTTCAAACCATTCCATGCCGAACAGCTTGACGAGCATGTTGCCGGATACCGACATCGTTTCAT
>JAFWCP010000520.1 GCA_017536845.1 Solobacterium sp.
AAACATGCGGAACAGCTTGGCATTGATCCCGACAGGATCGTGCTGTCCGGCGGCAGCGCCGGCGGACATCTGACGGCCGGGGCGGCAATCATGCTGGCAAAGGAAGATATCCAGATTGCCGGACAGATCATGGAAGTCCCATTTCTGGATTTTACCGGAAGTATTCCGATTGATTTCCCGGAAGGAAACAAGCTGTATGACATGATGTTTGCTCTTTATCCGCCAGAGATTCCGCTGGACAGTGAGGTCCTTTCCCCGGCGGCGAAGATCAGCGAAGAGACGCTGGAAAAGCTGTCCCCGGCTGTGGTCATCGTCTGCGGGAAAGATCCTCTGCATCCGCAGGGAGAACACTATGCGCAGCTGCTCAGGGAACATGGAAAACTGGTTGACCTGAAAAAATACGAGGATGGCTATCACGGGTTCGGCACAGACAAAGCGGAAGAAATGCCTCTGCAGAACAGGCTCAGAGAAGACTGTTTCCGTTACAAGACGGATATGGCCCGCCGTCTGTACGGAATGTGCGGGAAATAAAGGAGTGCATGTATATGAGCCTGAAAGCAGAAATGATGAAAAAGATGATCCGCTTCAAAAGAAACCAGGAAGTATGGAAAGACACAGAAGGGGAAGCGTTCCGGGTGAAAAGAGAGAATTCTGATCCTGTGGATGTCTTCCTGTACCGGCCGAAGAATACGGATACGCCATATCCTGTCATCTTCAATATCCATGGCGGCGGCTGGGTCGGCTGCGACGCCAGCCAGCTGGATTCCTTCTGTCTGGACATGACGGAAAAGTGCGGTGCCTTTATTGTCAACATCAACTACACCAAGCTGGATGTCCACCCTTTCCCGTATCCGCAGAATGAAATCGCGGATACCGTGAAATACTTCCTGGATCACAGTGAAGACTATCATCTCGACAAAGAGAAGTTCGCCGTCATGGGATTCTCGGCCGGCGGCCATCTGGCCGCGGCATCCACACGGATCCTGCATGATCAGGGCATTGATCTCTCAGTCCAGGTACTGTGCTATCCGTTCCTGGATTTCGTGAAATTCAACGGACTGCCTGATGAGAAAACAATGGATGTCATGAAGGAAGTCTTCTTCCCGGAAGGCGTATCGGCAGATGCTCCGTATATCTCTCCGGTCAATGCTGCAAAAGAGCAGCTGAAGGGAATCGCGCCGGCTGTCTTTGTGTGCTGCGGGATGGATCCTCTTACAGAACATTCACAAAAATACAATGAACTCCTGAAAGAAGCCGGCGTCAAAACGGAATTCAGGACCTGGGAACAGGCAATGCACGGATTCCTGGAAGTCAACCATAAAGAATATCCTGACCAGGATGCGAAGAATCCCGAACAGGAAGCTTATGCAAAAGAAGCAGAAGACTATATTGCTGAAGAAATGAAAAAGATCTGGAGGAAAACGCAATGAAAAGCGAAGTGATCGTACTGAACGAAGAAAGAAATGTCACCCTTACAGCATATATTCAGGAAGCGGGCGGAGAGTTTGGCTTTGAAAAACGCCCGGCCATGCTGGTAATGCCGGGCGGCGGCTATGCCATCTGTTCCGACCGGGAAGCAGATCCGGTGGCTCTGATATATCTTCAGGCCGGCTATCAGGCATTTATTCTGAGATACACAACCAGTAAAAGGGGAAAATGGCCAATGCCGCTGGAAGATTATGAAGAAGCGATGGAACTCATTCACAGCAGAAGCGAAGAATGGCACATCGATCCTTCTAAGATCGTCATTTCCGGTTTCTCCGCCGGCGGGCATCTGGCGGCTGTCGCTGCCACCCAGGCAAAGCACAGGCCTGCTGCGGCAGTCCTTGTCTATCCGGCGATCCTCGCAGACATCGTTGATATGTGCCAGCCCGGCATGCCGTACCCATATCAGAACGTTACAAGGGAAACCTGTCCCTGTTTCTTTGCGGCCTGCCGTGATGACAAAACAGTCGATATCACAAACACACTGCGCATGGAACTTGCGCTTGCCGAAAAGGATATTCCGTTTGAAAGCCATATCTACTCCTTCGGCGGCCATGGGTTCTCGACCGGCAAAGACTGGGTCGTGACCAACGGTGTATCCGAAAGGGTTCCCAACTGGACAGAAGACAGCATTGGCTGGCTGAAGGAAACGCTTGGAAAACTGACATATCATGGCTTTGAAGAACCGGAACAGAGAGTGTCGCTGGACGCGGACTATGCGCCGGTATTGAGCATTGCCTGCTCCCTTGGCCATATGAAAAAGCAGAATGAGGAAGTTCAGGCTTTACTCAGACCCATGTATGACGGCATGGCCCTGGTCGCAAAGGCAAGAGGCTACCAGCTGGAAGGCCTGCAGCTTGCCTTAAGCAAGAATACAGTCAGCGAGATCATGGAAATGCTGAGGATGGCACCGGAAAAGATCAAAGAAATTGATACAGTCCTTCATGGCATCGTGAATGAGATTTAAGGAGAAGATCATGGAAAGGTTTACAGACAAGACAGTCAGGGATTTTGAAATCAGGCACAGCGAAACACTCAGAAAGATCGCCCCGGAGTGCACCGTTCTCTTAAGGAAAAACGGTGATTTTCCGCTGGATCAGCCATGCCGCATGGCTTTATACGGCAGCGGCGCCAGACAGACAATCAAAGACGGCACCGGTTCCGGCGACGTGAATGTCCGTCATTTTACAGCCTGTGAAGAAGGTTTTGAAAAAGCCGGCTTTACAATTGTTTCAAAAGACTGGCTGGACAGCTACGACGCGGGCAAGGCCGATAATACTGTCCGGTTTTATGGAAAGATCAGGAAAGAAGCGGAAGAGAAAAAGATTCCGGTCTTCGCCGCGGCATTAGGCAAAACCCCGGATGAACCGGCATATGATTTTCCCATTGATGCAGAAGCGGATGTCTGCGTCTATGTCCTGGCCAGAAACAGCGGCGAAGGCTCCGACCGGCAGATCAAGAAAGGTGATTACCTTCTGACCGATGACGAAGTCAGAGATATTCACCGCTGCGCCAGAAAGTATACAATGTTCCTGCTTGTACTGAATGTGGGCGGACCGGTTGATCTTTCGCCGGTTATGGACAGCGTGGAGAACATTCTCCTGCTGGGCCAGCTGGGCACAGTCACCGGTGACGTGCTTGCTGACATCATCCTTGGCAGAAGCTTCCCTTCCGGGAAACTCACTGCCACATGGGCAAAGGCGGAAGACTGTGACGTGATGCAGAATTACGATCTCAACGATACCTGCTATAAAGAAGGGATCTATGTCGGCTACCGCTATTATGATACAGCCGGCCTCAGGCCTCTGTTTCCGTTTGGTTATGGCATCAGCTATACGGAATTCGACAAAGAGATCAGCCATGCAGAGCTCAAAGACAATGAACTGCATGTCACCGTAAGCATTGCAAATACCGGCAGGTATCCGGGAAAGGAAGCAGTCCTTCTTTATTACAGAGCGCCGCAAGGAACCCTCTGCAAACCCCTCAGGGAACTTGGAACCTATGGCAAGACGCGTGAACTGCAGCCTGGCGAACGTGAAGAGATCACCCTCCGGCTGCCGCTGGAAAACATGGCCTCCTACAGCGAGGAACAGTCTGCCTGGATTCTGGAAAAGGGAGACTACTGTATCATGACTGATGACATGAATGTCTGCGCCGTCAGGCTGAATGATTCGGTTGAAGTCCTTGCAGCAGCAGACCTGCACATCAATACCGGCTTTGAAGACAGGTCCGTTTCTCTGCCTGCGGCGGATACGGAAGGCCTGAAAATCTTTGAGGCGGATGTGCAGGGGCTGAAAGGCATCGGCCACTATGACAGAAACAGGGTGCCTTATCCGGAAAAAGAAACGATTGATCTCAGCGGGTTTACGGACGATGAACTGATTCATGCATGTGTTGGCAGGTATGACGAAAACAGCAGCACTTCCATTATCGGCAATGCCGGAAACGCAGTGGCAGGCGCGGCGGCGGAAAGCCCGGATTTCTTCCGTGAAAAAGGCTTTGGAAAACTGATCCTTGCGGACGGCCCGGCCGGGCTGCGCCTGGCAACCAGCTACATCCTCAAAGACGGGGCGGCTTTCGGCAATGAATTTGCGGCCATGGAAAGCATTGTGCAGTTCCTGGACGAACCGCTCAAATCTGTTGTGCAGGCAAAGATCGACACGGTCAGAAAGATCAGCGAATCTGAGAAAAAGTATTATCAGTTCACAACCGCGATCCCGATCGGGACTGCCCTGGCCCAGGCGTTCAATCCGGAAATTCTGGAAATGTGCGGGGACATTGTCGGCGAAGAAATGAGAGTATACGGAATCAATATCTGGCTGGCTCCGGCTTTGAATATTCAGAGAATGCCGTTATGCGGACGCAATTTTGAATACTGCTCCGAAGACCCGGTGGTATCGGGACTGACCGCGGCAGCAGTCGTCAGAGGCGTTCAGAAACATGAAAACTGTTCGGTGACAATCAAGCATTTCGCCTGCAACAACCAGGAATACAACCGCTTCGGATCCAACAGCGTCGTCTCGGAACGGACGATGCGTGAGATCTACCTGAAAGGCTTTGAGATCTGCATCAAGCACTCAGCACCGAAATGCATCATGTCTTCCTACAACCTGGTCAACGGGATTCATACCGCAAACCATTATGATCTCCTGACAACCGTTCTGAGAAAGGAATGGGGCTTTGGAGGCGTTGTCATGACTGACTGGGGGACAACAAGTGATCGTATGAATCTTGGAACCTATGGTGCAAGTGATGCCGCATTGTGCATCAAAAACGGCAACGACTGGATCATGCCGGGTTCACAACCCGACTGTGACCGGATCGCGGAAGCACTTGAAAAGAAAGAAATCTCAAGAACGGATCTTGAAACATGCGCTGAGAGAATCCTGGCGCTCAGCAGGGAACTGGCATGATCAGCAAAGAGGCAGTCTGGATCTGCCATCCGGATGACACAAAAGCCAATCCCCTGATTCCGGTATTCCGGAAGTCCTTCGAAGTCAGGCATGGACTTCTTTCCGCCTCCCTGGCAGTGACTTCCCATGGCATTTACCATACGGAAATCAATGGCAGGAAGGTGACGGACCACCTGTTCACACCCGGATTTACCAGTTATTACCACCGCATTCAGTTTCAGACATATGACATTACGAATCTTGTAAACGAGGGGACAAATATCTGGCAGACAACGGTCGGCGACGGCTGGTGGCGATGGCATAACAATTTCGGTTATACACTTGCCTTAAAAGGTGAGATCACCCTCCGCTATGAAGACAGGACTGAACGGATTCCTACGGATGAAACTTTTGAGGCATCAGCCGGAAAACTGATTTCCAGTGATTACCTCAAAGGGGAAGTGTTTGATAACCGGGTTGAAATAAATCACCGGGTCAAAGCCGCGGTGTGCCATGAACATACAGAAGGAAAGCTCATCGAAACAGAAGGTGTTCCGGTCAGTGAACATGAAGTGTTCGAAGGAAAACCGTTCAAAGACGCATCGGGAAACCTCGTCGTTGATTTCGGACAGAACATTGCCGGCTATGTGGCCATGAAACTGCACAATACAAAGCCCGGCCAAAGGGTTCATCTGAAACACGGCGAAGGCCTGGATCCAGGCGGCAGCTTCTCCACTGCCAACTGTGACGGCAGAATGGAAACATTCCAGGAAATCACCTATATATGCAAAGGGGCTGAAACGGAAGAATACAGACCATATTTCACCTGGTTCGGCTTCCGCTATGTCCTTGTCGAAGGAATCGAAGACGCCGAGTTCAAGGCAATTGCCGTTTATTCTGACATGGAGGAAACCGGTGATTTCCGATGCTCCAATGATCTGATTAACAAACTGGTTGAAAATGCCAGGTGGTCGCAGAAAGGCAATTTCCTGGATGTCGCAACGGGCTGCCCGACCAGGGAAAAGAACGCCTGGACAGGAGATGCGGCTGTCTACTGCCGCACATCTGCGTATTTCATGAATGTGAAAGCCTTCTATGAAAAGTGGCTGAAGGACCAGGCCATTGAACAGTATGCCTCGGGCAAGCTTGGGATTACCTTCCCGTCCACCTCCAGCGTTCATAATCCGGATGAACTCACAGAAGTTCAGAAAACAAGACCGGATATGGCTCTGGCCGGCCCGGAAGGAGAAGGCAATATCGGTGAGGATTCCGTTGGCTGGGGTGACAGCGCAGTCATCATTCCCTGCCAGCTCTATCAGATGTACGGGGATAAAACGATTCTGGAAAACCACTATGAAACGGCAAAGAGATGGGTGAACTTCTCCCTGGACGGCATGAAGGAAACCAATCCTCTTTATCAAGAGGAAGAGTGGTACAGAAACGGGGAAGGGGATCTGGTCTATGATACCCGATTCCATTATGGCGAATGGAATGAACCCTTGCCGCCATCAAAAGAAGTGATCGAATTATTTGCCAACGGCGGCAAACCGGAAGACTTTGTCCGCCATATGGCAAAGTACGGCAAGCCGGAAACGGCCACCGCCTGCACAAAACACAGCTGTGACCTGCTTGCCTGTATGGCAGAACTGCTTGGAAAGAAGGAAGACGCGGCTTTCTATCATCAGAAAGCGGCAAGCCTGAAATATGCCTATGACCGTTATCTGATCAAGGAAGACGGGACCATCCAGAAAGGCCATCAGGCTGCATATGTCAGGGCTCTTGCCTATGACATGGTCAGTGAAGAAAAAAAGCCGCTGG
>JAFWCP010000521.1 GCA_017536845.1 Solobacterium sp.
GACAAAGCGCACCGAAACCTCGGCAGCCCCGGTTATTGTTTCTGCCGGCACGAATATATACGCCTGGGACCCGCTGACGCTGACGACGACGCCGCTGGCCGTACGGGTGGCTTCCATCACCTGGGCTTCGACCGTCACCACCTTGGCCCGGGAAGCTTCCACCACGCCGGTGATGGCGGTGGTGTAATCGGTCAGGGTCTGCTCATTGATGACGGTTTCCGGCTGCGGCAGCGGCTCTGCCTGCGGCTCAGAGATATTCAAAAGCTGATATTGCAGAAAAACGTTCCAGATCAGCAGTACACCAACAAGTACCGGGATCAGTCTTTTCATGGTTCCATCCTCTCTGTATCATCTCGTACTGCCCGGCAGCCGCGATCAGCAGGTCACTGCGCAGGTCATCACGCTCTTTGAGGGCATTGACCGTGCAGGCCAGAGCCGCTTCACGGGTGTTGGCTTCCTGGCTGATATGGGCCAGGATGACCATCTTCGTTACCGGCGAAACGATGGTCTTCAGAATTTCGGCGGCATCTTCGTTGTTGAGATGGCCGCTGTCGCCGGCAATCCGCATTTTCAGATACTGCGGCCGCCTGGTCATCATGAGCCTGGCGACATCATGGTTGCTTTCCATGATGATATAATCCGCGTCTTTCAGAAGCGGGAAATAGTTCCGGTTGAGATAGCCGGTATCGGTCACATAGACCAGCTTTTCCCCGCCGTCCTGAATGACAAAGCCCAGCGTATCCGGGGCATCGTGCGACAGCGCCAGGGGCGTGATTTCAAAAGCGCCCTGGCGAAAGGTGCGCAGAGGGCGCACCTGTTCGACGGTGATGCCGTTGATGTCATGGGCCGCATAGATCCTGCGGTCCAGAAACATCCGGATCTGGGCGATATGGTCAGAATGGTCGTGGGTGATCAGCACCGCTTCAAAATCCTGCGGGCTGATGCCCAGCTTTGCAAAACACTGCATCAGGTGGGCCCGGGTCGAGCCGCAGTCGATCAGGATCATGTCCCGGCCTTCCCGCAGAACAAAGGCATTGCCCTTTGACCCGGAGGCCAGCAGCGCAAATTCCATCATCGTGCGTACAGCCCGTTGCAGTTGAGAATCGTGCAGGCGTCCCTTCTGTTGCCGTTCTCATTGATGAAGAAATGCACGTGGGGGCCGGTAGCCAGGCCCGTCATGCCGATGTCGCCGATCTCCTGTCCCTTGTCCACGACCGTGCCTACCGCCAACGGGCAGGGTACGCGCATATGGCCATAGTAGGATTCATAGCCGTTCTTGTGGTCGATGATGACATAGTTGCCGGAGATGCCGTCATAGCCGATCTTCATGATCACGCCGCGGTCCGCTGCAAGCACCTTGCCCCAGAGGTTGTAGCGGTTCTGGACGTCGGTGCCGCGATGGCCGTAATAGCAGCCCCAGGGGCAGCTGATGATCGGGTTGTCGACCGGGAAACGGAAGGTGCCCGTGCCGACATCCGGCTTCATCGTGCCGACGGCGATGATTTCATTCTGCACATTTCTGGTGATGACGCTGGATTTTTCGGTACCGGAATCCAGGACGCCGTTGATCCAGCGTTCCTGGAACAGGGAGTTCTTCGAACCGTCAATGCCGGGCTGGATCTGCTTGACCTCGCCTTCCAGCATGGAAGAATCATCAATATAATCCGTCGTATAGTAGATATCCTGGGCCCGCAGCGCTTCCTTGTAGACGATGACGTCGATGACCGGGGTAAACGGCGAAACACAAAGCTGTTCCCCCGCCGGCAGGACCTGGTCGACACTGGAAATCTTGTCGCGGTTGATGTTCATGACCATGGAAGCGGTCAGGTTGTTATTTTTCGAGCCGACACCGGCGCAGGTATCATATTCCTGCACAGTGTAGTATTCCCGCTCGGTGTTGTCGCCGTATTCGAGGTATTCGATGACTTCTTCCGCCGTGATCTTGATTTCTTCAGGGGCGGCGTAATCATCACTCAGGGTGACGGTCTGGGGGATGGAGATGCCCATGTCCCGGGTGCCGTAGGTGGTCAGCTCGGGCACGTTTTCCCCGGCCGCCAGCAGTTCGAGGACGTCTTCCGAAACAAACATCGTGACATAGGTGCGGAACGCTTCCTCATACAGGGCCTCATTGCTGACGAAGAAACGCGCCCTTTCCCCTTCATCATCCGTGATCAGCACCGCTGTCGCCTTTAAGGAATACAGGGAGTTGCGGTCGAGGTAATCGAGGATTTCCTGGTCGCGGTTCTCATAGATCATGTAGCTCTGTTCATCGACTTCGTACATGTCCTTGGCAAGATATACCCGGGAATCCGGGAAGTTTTCTTCGTACTTTTCTTTATAAATATCACGGTAATGCTGTTCCAGCAGCCTGGCATCGGAGATGATGCCCACCAGCTCGCCGTTGTTGAAGATCTTCTTGATCCGCACCGGCGTCGGGGCGATGGATTCCACCTTCTGGTTGAACAGGCCGGCATTGCCGCGGGCATCACTCAAGGCCTGGGCGGCAAACTGAATGCCCTTATGGGGCACAAACATGACGATGATGACCGATGCCGCAAAGCAGACAAGTATGGTAAGCAGTTTTTTCATTCTTCCTCCCTTGCATCTCTGGCGATGTTATACAGTGCGTTGGTAGTTGCTTCAAAGGCAAGAAAGACCTTGCGCACGGCACCGTTACGATGCTTGGCGACATTGATCTCCAGCCTTTCGTTGCCGGTGCTGTCCGCCTTCGCCTTGGCTTCGTCGTTGTAATAGCTGTCGCGGTACAGCAGCATGACGATGTCGGCATCCTGTTCGATGGCACCGGATTCACGCAGGTCAGAAAGCATCGGCCGCTTGTTTTCCCGCTGTTCCACGGTACGGCTCAGCTGCGACAGCGCGATGACCGGCACATTGAGTTCTCGGGCCAGCGCCTTCAGATTTCTTGAAATTTCCGAAACTTCCTGCTGGCGTGATTCATTGGCGCGGCCGCCCGAACCGCTGACCAGCTGGATATAGTCGATCAGGACAAGGTTCAGGCCGTGCTCAGCCTGCAGACGGCGGCATTTGGAGAAGATCTCCGACACTTTGGTGCCCGGGGTATCATCGATATAGATGCCCGATGCCTTCAGTTCCCC
>JAFWCP010000046.1 GCA_017536845.1 Solobacterium sp.
ACAAAGGCATCCGGATCGGTTCCCACATCGCAAGGCTTGCGGATGTGTGTGACCGGGATTTTGCCGATCTGAAACAGGATATCGAGGCACTGAACCAGAAACTGGTCCCGGTTCTTGACGACACGGCCGGCGAAAAGATGATGGCGGCAATGGCGCAGGCGAAAGCGGAAGGGGATTCGCTCGGCGGCATCCTGCAGACAGCAGTCTTCGGCCTTCCGGCCGGCATCGGCGAACCGTTTTTCGACAGCCTGGAAGGGATCATCGCCCATGCTGTGTTTGCCATCCCGGCGGTCAAAGGCATCGCCTTCGGCAGCGGCTTTGGCTTTGCGGGCATGAAGGGATCGCAGGCCAATGACCTGTTTGCCTGTGAGCAGGGAAAGATCGTTACCCTGACCAACCATAACGGCGGCATCAACGGCGGCATTGCCAATGGCATGCCCGTCATCTTTGAAACCGTGATCAAGCCGACCCCGTCCATTGCCCTGCCCCAGGTCAGCGTCAGCCCGCTTACAAAGCAGGCTGGCATACTGGAAATCAAGGGACGGCATGACCCGGCCGTCATCCATCGGGCAAGGCCGGCTGTTGACGCGATGACCGCGTTCTGTCTTGCCGACCAGCTTCTCGCCAGATACGGCACCGTGTATTTTGCCGGCCGCAGGAAGGTATGAAGATCGTGGTCAATGCGTCCCCGGGACAGCTGGCGCTGTACCGGCTGCTGGCGGATGCGGAAGATGAAATCGTTGCCGGCGTCAAAGAGGACAGAGATTTCGGGCTTCTGTCTGGTCACGGGGTTTGCGGCGTCTATCAGGAAGGAAAGATGGCGGAATGCCTGCTGCTGGCGGAAGCGGTCAGGGAAACGATGCGGCGTCACAGCATTCCCGCCGATGTTCTTACCGTAGTCATCGGGACGGCCGCCCTGGCGAAGGCATTTGCGGATGTCTTTGCGGATGTGAAAGCCTGCAGCCCAAACGGGGAACCCGGCTGTCTCAGCCTGGAGGACCTGTATTCGCTTGATGAGCCTGTCGTGCTGGTGAATCTGACGGCGATCGGCGCCTTGCCGGATCAGGACAGGGCACCGGCTGAGATCTCCAGGATACGCAAACCGGCCGGGGTGGTGGACTGCGTGGCGCACCCGTATCGGACAAGGCTGCAGTTTGAAGCCAAATGCGCCGGCCTGCCGTACTGCGGGGGGCTGGCGGTAGAAACGACGATTGCGGCGAAAGAACTTCGGCTTGCCAAAGGAAAGGATTTTTCCGATGACCAGCTGCTGCAGGCGGAGCAGGATGCCGTCAGGGAGAGCCGCAATATCGTCATCATCGGCATGCCGACATCCGGCAAGACGACACTGTCTTCGTTATTGTCCGGCATCAGCACGCGGCCGGTCATTGAAATGGATGAAATGATTGAAAAGAAGCTCGGCATGTCCATTGCCCGCTGTTTCGCGGAAAAAGGGGAGGAGTACTTCCGGGATGCGGAGACGCAGGCCGCAAAAGATCTGCGCGGCCTGTCAGGATGCATCATTTCCTGCGGCGGCGGGGTCATCAAACGGCGTGAGAACATGCGGTATCTCAGTGAAAACGGCCTGATCATACTGATCGACCGGAATCTGGAAAAGCTGTTCCCGTCCGATGAGAGGCCGCTCAGCAGCAGCCGTCAGGCCATCCGCAGATTATATGAAGAAAGAGAACCGCTCTACCGTCTGTACCATGATCTGACGGTTGACAACAATGCTGACCCGGAAAGCGCCGCGGCGGCGTTGAAGAAACTGAGCGGTATATGACAAAGGAGAACTGCCTATGCGCTGTAAAATTGAAGGCTGTTACGGACGGGGGGAACCGGTATACATGCCGGCATCCAAATCCTTATCACATCGGGCCCTGATCGCGGCGGCCCTGGCGGAAGGAACGTCCGTGCTGAAGATGACATTCAATGAAGATATCGAGGCAACGGTTGCCGCCCTGCGCCTGGCCGGGGCAGTGATCGACATCGACCGCACGACCATCACAGTGAAGGGAACCAACCTTGTTTTTCCGTCCGATCACGCCGTAAACTGCGGCCAGAGCGGCAGCACCCTGCGCTTTCTGCTTCCGCTTGCGGCAAGGCAAAGGAATTCTGTCCGCTTTACCGGCAGCAGCACCCTTCTGTCCAGGCCGCAGAGCGTCTATCAGAAACTGTTCGGCCAGAAGGGGCTGCAGTTTGAGAGGGAAGACAGCTCCATCCGGGTCAGAGGTCCTCTGAAGGCCGGCAGCTATGTCATTGACGGGTCGATTTCCTCGCAGTTTGTCAGCGGCCTGCTGTTTACCCTGCCTTTATTATCCGGGGACAGCACCCTGACTGTCGAAGAACCGTGGGTATCCCGTCCCTATGTGACCCTGACCCTGCAGGTGCTCCGCCATGCCGGCATCGAAATTGTCCAGGAAGGCAATGTCTTTCACATCAAAGGCGAGCAGTCCTACCAGCCTTTTGAAATGCGGGTGGAAGGGGATGCTTCCCAGGCGGTATACTTTGCGGCGCTGGGCTGTCTTTCCCATCCGACCGGCGTCCGCAACCTCAACATGCAGTCAGACCAGGGCGATCTTGTATTTCTGGATTTCCTGGCCGAAATGGGCGCCCGGGTTGAGCGGATGTCCGATGGCTTCCGGGTGATTCCGGATCATCTCAACGGCATCCGGGCCGACCTGTCGTGCTGTCCGGACCTGGCGCCGATCCTGTTTGTGCTGGCGTCCCGGGCAGAAGGGCCGAGTGTCTTTACCGGCTGCGGGACGTTAAGGTATAAGGAAAGCGACCGCATTGCCTCGATGCAGAAGGAACTGGCCAAAACCGGCTGCGTGTTTCAGGTGGAAAAGGATACGGTGACGGTATACGGCCCTGCAGACTGCCGGATGCCGGCGGAATTTGACGGCCACCAGGACCACCGCATTGTCATGGCCCTCGCGGTGCTGGCGGCTGCTTCCGGCCAGCCGGTCACCATCAATGGGGCGGAGGCAATCACCAAAAGCTATCCGGACTTTTTCGCCGACCTGCGGCTGGCCGGGGTCAATGTGCAGGAAGCATGAGATTTCTGAAGACCGTTTCCGTTATCGGAGCGGTCTTTTCATATTCACTGTCCTGATTGTGAAAAAAGCTGCTTCATAAGGAAGCAGCGATTGTTTTTACAGACGGAAAAAACGGTTCTTTTCCAGCCGATATACAGCGGTGGAAACCTGTTCGATGTAGAGCCGGTCATGGGAAACGGCAATGATGCAGCCGGTATAGCCGGCAAGCATGCTGCGGATGACGGGGGCGGAGAGCACCGAGAGGTTGCGGGTCGGCTCATCGAGCAGAAGGACATTGCAGTTCTGCAGGTTCAGTTTCAACAGCAGCAGCTTTGCTTTCTGCCCGCCGGAGAGGGCCGACACCGGCTGCAGCATCTCATCGGACGTATAACGCATGGAGCCAAGGTACTCCCGGGCTTTTTCCACGCTTTCCCTGTCGCCGTCAGGGGCAAGGTAAGCCACCGGCGTCAGGTCAAGGTCGAGCAGTTCTTCATAATTCTGCGGCATCATGCCGACATTCAGGTCCGGCCGCTCTTTCAGGATGTGTTCAATCTTCCTTAACAGCGTCGTTTTGCCGGAACCGTTGGGACCGGTGATGGTGACCTTTTCCCGGGCGGTGACGGTCAGGGTGATTTTCGCATCCGTATATGGCAGCGGTTCACTCTCGAGAGATAAGATGACCTTGGATACCGGCAGGGCAGACGGTTGAAAGAAGAAGGCAATCGCTTCTTCGGTTTCCGGCATCTTCGTCAGATTTTCGCTTTCCCGCTCAAAACGCTTTTCCATCGCCTTGACGGCGTGCATCTTCTTTTTCAGCAGACGGCCGGTATGGGGGTCCTGGCGGGAGACAGTCCGCAGGTCATGTTCGACGGTCTGAGAAATCTTACGGTATTTTTCCATGCGGATTTCCTGCCGGCGCTGGTCACTGCGGGCTTTCTGGGCCTGTTTCGCAATGGCGTCGGAACGGGCTTCCATGTAGGTTTCATAATCCGTATTGGCAACGGTGATTTTCGATTCTTTTTTGCGCCTGAGCAGTTCGATATGGACAATCCTGTCTGCCACGGCCGCAAGAAGGCCTTCGTCATGGGAAACAAAGATCAGCGGCACCGGCAGTTTCAAAAGGGCAGTTTCAAGGAAACGCAGGGTATCAAGATCCAGGTCATTGGTCGGCTCATCCAGCAGCAGAAGCCGGCAGCCGCAGACCAGCAGCCTGGCCAGCTGCACCTTGATCTTCTCGCCGCCCGACAGGGTGCCCATCAGCCTGTCTTCATATACCAGCAGCGGGTCAAGCTGCAAAGAAGCCAGGGTGCCGGATATGACGGCAGGCAGGGCGGCAAAGAAGCGTTCGTCATCGCTGAAGAACTCATAAATGGTTTTTGTTTCATCTTCATAAGGCAGCCGCTGCGGAAGATATCCCGTCTGCGGTTTCTGGTGGATGGTGCCGTGCCAGGAAGCATAGCCTTCAATCAGGGCGGGATTGTGGATCCATTTCAGCAGGGTGGACTTGCCGTTTCCTTCCTCACCGATCAGGGCTATGCGGTCAAAGCGGTCAACCGTCAGGCTGAAGTTCTCGACCAGCTTCCGCTGGTCGGCAAGTGATATGATGGTCAGGTTTTCAATCTGCATATACATTCTCCTGGGATTCATTCGTGTTCATCTGCAGACAAAAAAACAGCCGATGCAAAAGAGAAGGTTCAGGCTGTTCTTCAGTATGCAGGGGATGTGTTCAAAGGCACATGAAAAAACTTCATGTGATGCGTCATCATCGGCGGCCTCTGCCGCGCTTTCCTGCAGACTGATTACAGCTTCATCCTATCACTTCCGTTTGCCGGCCTTTCTCTGCCCGTATTCTAGCATGGTTCATCCTCGCGGTAAAGGATATAATACTGGCAGAAAAAGAAGGAGAAACCAATATGACGGAATGGTGGAAAAAGACAATTGCGTACGAGCTGTATCCGCGCTCGTTCCAGGATACGACAGGCAGCGGCAGCGGCGACCTCAACGGCATCATCGCCCATCTTGATGATCTGAAAGAGCTTGGTGTCGGGGCGCTCTGGCTGACCCCGGTGTGCCTCTCGCCGATGGTGGACAACGGCTATGACATTGCCGACTATACATCGGTGGATCCGATGTACGGCACCATGGAAGATATGGAACGGCTGATTGCCGAAGGGAAGCAGCGGGGCATCCGAATCGTCATGGACCTGGTCTTCAACCATACCTCCGACCAGAACCCCTGGTTCCTGGAATCCCGCTCATCCCGGGACAATGACAAGGCTGACTGGTACATCTGGCGCGATGGTGTCGACGGGCATGAACCGACCAACTGGCGGAGCATTTTCGGCGGGTCAGCCTGGACCTGGTGCGAAAGCCGTAAACAGTACTACCTGCATACCTTTGCCGCGGCCCAGCCGGATCTCAACTGGGCCAATCCCGACGTCCGCAAGGCCCTTTATGATGCGGCGAACTTCTGGGTCGGCAAGGGAGTCGGCGGTTTCCGGATCGACGCCATCACCTATATCCGCAAGCCGGACGAATTCAGGGACGGCCCGGCTGATGCGGCGGATGGGTCTGTCAGCGTGCATGAC
>JAFWCP010000522.1 GCA_017536845.1 Solobacterium sp.
ACAACATCCCGCTGCTGGTCATCGAAAACGGCCTGGGCGCCAGGGATACCGTGGAAGCAGACGGTTCCATCCATGATGACTACCGCATCAATTACCTTCGTGCCCATATTCAGCAGCTGAAGCAGGCGGTTGAAGAAGGCGTTGACGTCATGGGATACACCACATGGGGCGGCATTGACCTGGTTTCCGCTTCCACCGGCCAGATCGAAAAGAGATACGGCCTGATTTACGTCGATATGAATGACAAAGGTGAAGGAACATTTGCAAGAAAGAGAAAGGATTCCTTCTTCTGGTATAAAAAGTGCATAGAAAGCAACGGAGAGGATTTAGACTGATATGAAAATCGCAATCGGAAATGACCATGTCGCAGTTGACATGAAGAATGAAATCAAAGCTTACCTGGAATCCAGAGGCCATGAAGTAATCAATGTCGGTACGGACAGCAGCGAACGCTTCAACTACCCTGTTTCCGGCTACAAGGTCGCAAAGATGGTTGTAAACGGCGACGTCGATCGCGGCGTGCTCATCTGCGGGACGGGTGTGGGCATCTCCCTGGCCGCCAACAAGGTTCACGGCATCCGGGCCTGCGTCTGCTCGGAGCCCTACACCGCAAAGCTTTCCCGCCAGCACAACAACACCAACATCATCGCCTTCGGTGCCCGTGTCATCGGCATTGAAACCGCCAAGATGATCGTCGATGAATGGCTGGCAGCTGAATACGAAGGCGGCCGGCACCAGACAAGGATCGACATGATCAAGGAAATCGAAGAAACCCAGCACCTGAAGGCTGCGGAGGAATGATATGGCAGAAAGACTGTTATGTCCGTCCATGATGTGTGCCAACTACGGCCATCTGGCAGATGAAGTCAGAGCCCTCGACAATGCCGGCGTGGACATCTTCCACTGCGACATCATGGACGGCACTTTCGTGCCCAACTTCACCATGGGTGTCATGGATGTGCAGACCATCCGCAAATATACCGATAAGCCGGTTGACTGCCATCTGATGATTGAAAACCCGGCTTCCAAGGTCGACTGGTTCATCAAGGCCGGCGCCAATATCATCTACATCCATCCTGAATCGGAGCGCTATGTCGTCAAGACCCTGGCCCATATCAAGGAAATGGGTGCATATGCCGGCATCGCCGTCAACCCCGATACTTCCGTCGCTTCCATCAGCGAAATCCTGAACCTGTGCGACTATGTGCTGGTCATGACCGTCAATCCCGGCTTTGCCGGCCAGGGCTTCATCGACTTTACAAGGAAGAAGGTACAGCAGCTGATCACCCTGAAAAAAGAATACGGCTTTAAAGTCATGATCGACGGCCATTATTCCCCGGAAGTCATTGAAGACCTTTCAAACCTTGGCGCAGATGGATTCATCCTCGGCTCCAGTGCATTATTCCGCAAAGGCAGAACATATGAATAGCTGATCAGAGTGCTCAAAGGAGAAACGGCATGAAGACCATCGGCATGATCGTCCCGACCATGGACAACAGCTTCTTTGCAAGCCTTGCCCACGCGGTCGCGGAAGAAATGAACAGAAACGGATACACCGTGCTGACCTGCGACAGCCGCAATGACGCGGAAACCGAAAAAGGCTTTTACAGCACTTTGAAAGAAGCCGGCGTCAGCGGCGTCATCTCCGTCTCCGGCCTCTCCCAGGTCACGGAAGAAACCATCCCTGCTTCCCTGCCGCTTGTCTGGGTGGACAGGGTTCCCCAGAGTGAAAGGGATATCCCCTGGGTTGCCAACGACGATGAAGCGGCCATGAAGGAAGCCGCAAAGTACCTGATCGCCAAAGGCTGCCGGAACATCCTGTTAATGCCGGGCTACATTGCCGAGCACCAGGAAAACCCAAGAGTGGAAGGCTATAAGCAGGCACTTCAGGAAGCAGGCATTGACTTTGACCCACTCTATGTCCTCAACCGCACCGGCAGAGGTTCCTCGGAACAGGAAACCGGCGAGCTGGTCATGAAGGTCATGAAGGAAGGCCGCAAGGCAGACGGCATCATCACTTCCAGCGACAGAGCGGCCTTCGGCGCCATGAAGGCGCTTGGCAAGGTCGGCTTCTATGTCCCGGAAGACGTCCGCCTGATCTCCTTTGACAACAGCCCGTATTCCACCATGGCTTCCCCTTCCATCACATCTTTGGACAGAAACCCGGCCAGCCTGGCTGAAAGGGCCTGTGAAATTCTGCTTGACCTGATCGCAGGAAAAGAAGTGCAGAAAGAAAACGTCATCAGCGTCTCCCTCGTGGAACGCGATTCCACCCGTTAATATTGTAAAAGGAGTACATCATGAGCTTTCCGAAAAACTTCCTGTGGGGCGGCGCGACCGCTGCCAACCAGTGCGAAGGTGCCTGGAACGAAGACGGCCGCGGCCCGGCCTTAACCGATGTCACCACCGGCGGCACCGTCAATACCCCGCGTTACATCACCTTTATTGACAAAGACGGCAGACCCGGCTTCAAGAAAAAGCACGACAGGCTGCCCGAAGGCGCCCATTACGCCGTTCTGGAAGACCAGTATTATCCCAACCACAAAGGCATTGACCAGTATCACAGATACAAGGAAGACATTGCTTTATTTGCGGAAATTGGCTTTAAAACCTACCGGATGTCCATTTCCTGGAGCAGGCTGTTCCCCAAGGGCATTGAGGAAGAACCCAATCCTGCCGGCGTCGAGCACTATCGTGATGTCTTCAGAGAACTGAAGAAATACAGCATCGAACCGCTTGTCACGATCTGGCATTTCGATACCCCGCTGTATCTGGAAGAAACATACGGCGGCTGGAACAATCGCAGACTCATCGACTTCTATGTGAAATTTGCGGAAACATGCTTCAAAGAGTACAAAGGACTGGTGAAATACTGGCTGACCTTCAACGAGATCAACAACTCCATGCCCCAGCCCGTCCGTGACGGCTCCATCCCCGAATGGCGTTATCAGGAAGGCATCCAGCAGCTGCATTACCAGTTTGTCGCTTCCGCCAAGGCAGTCCAGATCGGCCATGCCGTTGATCCGGAAAACATGATCGGCTGCATGATCTGCGGCATCTGCTATTACCCGGCCACCTGTGACCCTGAAGATATCATGTGGAACCGCCATATGTGGGAGACCAAGATCTTCTACTGCTCCGACGTCCAGTGCCGCGGCAGGTATCCTTCCTATGCAAAGCGCGTCTGGGATACATACCACGTCAAGGATCTCGACATCACCGACGAAGACCTGGAAGAACTGAAGAAAGGCACCGTTGACATGTATACGTTCAGCTATTACATGTCGCAGAATGTCACTACCCACACCGGGCTGAAACAGGTCGGCGGCAACATGTCCACCGGCACAAAGAACCCCTACCTCAAATACAGCGACTGGGGATGGTCCACCGACCCGAGCGGCCTGCAGTACTATCTGGAAATGATCTATGACCGCTATGAAAAGCCGGTCATGGTTGTGGAAAACGGCCTGGGTGCCTATGATACCGTGGAAGCCGACGGCTCCATCCATGACCCGTTCCGGATCGACTATTACCGCGAACATATCAAGGCCATGGACAGGGCCATTGAAAACGGCGTCGACTTGATCGGCTATACGACCTGGGGCTGCATTGACGTCGTCTCGGCCGGCACCGGTGAAATCAGAAAGAGATACGGCTTCATCTATGTCGAT